>JBDRLK010000348.1:0-17371 GCA_043813155.1 Pseudomonadota bacterium
AGCATGGCCGCAATGAGCTGCATGGCCGTAAGGATGCCGTCCCCGGTGGTGTGATGGTAGCGAAAAATAATGTGTCCGGACTGCTCGCCGCCGAGCGTGGCGCCCAGCCGCTGCATGTCTTCGAGAACATAGCGGTCCCCGACCCTGGACGGGTAGAAATCGATCCCGTGCCTGCTGCAGGCCACCTTGAGGCCGAGATTGCTCATGACCGTCCCTACGAGCAGGTTGTTTTTCAGCTTGTCCAGCTCTCTCAGGACCGTGGCGCAGATGAGCATGATGTGGTCGCCGGTGATTTCCTGCCCCCTCTCGTCCACGGCGATCAGGCGGTCGCCGTCACCGTCGAAAGCCAGCCCCACGGCTGCGCCGGTTTCCCTCACGGCCATGCCCAGCTCCTGCGTGTGCTGCGAGCCGCAGTCCCGGTTGATGTTGAGCCCGTCGGGCTCGTTGTGGATGATCTCCACGTCCGCGCCCAGCTCGGTGAAGGCCGCGGGAGCGACCTTGTAGGTGGCGCCGTTGGCCGTGTCGATGACGATTTTCATGCCTTCCATGGACAGGCCGCGGGGAAAAGTGTTTTTCAGGAAAACAATGTAGCGTCCCAGGGCGTCCTCCATGCGGTAGGCGCGGCCCATCTTCCTTGCATGGGGAACCATTTCCGGCAGCCTGCCTTCGAGGATGAGCGTCTCGATAGCCTCTTCCTGTTCGTCGGAAAGCTTGAACCCGCTTCCCGAGAATATCTTGATGCCGTTGTCCTGGTACGGGTTGTGGGAGGCCGAGATGACGATCCCCGCGTCGGCGCGCATGCTTTCCGTGATGAAAGCGATTCCCGGCGTGGGAAGAACGCCGACGAGGTAAGGGTTGCCGCCCATGGACGTAATGCCCGCCTCGAGCGAGCTTTCGAGCATGTAGCCTGAAAGGCGCGTGTCCTTGCCGATGATCACCCGCGTGCGGCGGTCCGGCTGTTTCAGCATGTGCGTTACAGCCTGGCCCACGGAAAACGCCATCATGGCGTCCATGGGATAGAGATTCGCCTCACCCCTGATACCATCGGTGCCGAATAATTTTCCCATGCCTTGTCTCCTTGTCGCCTTGTCGCCTCTATTTTTTCATCAGGAGCAGCGATGGAAGAAGCGCGGCCGCCTTTCTGAAAACTCCGTCCACGACCCATTCGAGCCACTGCACGCCATCCGCCGCGGCGGCCGGCGGCAGGCCCTGGATCGTATCTATATAGCCTCCGCCGCAGTCGCCGCGGCGCTGCTGCAGCGCCGCCAGGAAGCGGTCGCGCTCCCCGGCCCCCTCCACGTCCCCGGCCGCCTGCTCGCCGCCAAAATGATCGCGGAGACGGGGCGCGCTGCGCATGAACTCGCCCCTTCCGTCCATGGCCTCGCCGCGCCTGCCGTTTTCAGCGCCGCCTGCCGTCTCCGACATTTTTTCGGCCATGGCCGCCAGGCGGTCGATGCGCTCCCTTCTGGCCATTGCAAGCTTCTCGAGAGCGCCTGCATAGATGAGCTCACCGTGCTCCATGCTGCTGAAAAACGGTCGGCGCACGTGCGTGTACCACTGCTCCAGCGCGGCCAGGTTCGCCAGGTAGAGGATATTGTTTTTCACTACGCGCGATAAGCCCGTGGTGAGCCCTGGCACGTAATCGACTATCGCTCCACGGTACGTTTTCCCGATGATCAGCTTTCTTGTGTCGAGGACGTCGCTTCGCAGGATCGTGCCCGCGGCAACCACGTTGCCGTACCCGAGCCGCAGGGGGCCCACCATGCCTCCCTGGCCGCCCAGAAATACGGGCGGCTGGTTGAGCATGACGCCGCGCGGAACATCGCCGATGAGCGATGCCGTTGCCTTGCTGCCTTCGGGAGTGAAGTTGAAGTGGATGTAGGAGCTTCCTACCTCGCTGTGGTCTTTCCGGCTCGTTCCTCCCGCCATCATGCAGTCGCAGAAATTTATCAGGCTTCCGAGAGTGACGAAAGGAAAGAGGATGGTCTGTTTCAGCCCCACGCAGTGAGCACCGTTGGCCTGTTCCTCGAGGATGCAGCCGGCGCGCACGTGGGCCCCGAGACCCATGCTCGCTTTTTCGAGGAACACGGACTGCGTGAAAAAACCGCCCCTGAGCTCGACGCCGGGGCCGACCTGGCAGTTGTCTACGGTAGCCGGGCCCTCGTAGCCCAGGCGCGCGTCCGCCGCGATCGCTGTTTTTTCGCCGACTATGCGGCAGCCGGGATAGATGACGACGTTGCTGCCGGAAATGTTATCCGTATTGACTTCCTCGCCTATGTCGAGGGTGGACGGGCTGCGAATATCCACGCCCTTGCCGAGCAGCGCGATAATCTTGTCACGGCATTTCGGGTTCAGGTCCACGTTTCACTCCTTGATGGAAATTGACGTCCCGCACGGGAATCCGGAAGGGATCAGCCCCGGATCGGCCCGGATCAATCGAGGGCACACCACCCGTCCACGCAGCTCATGGCGTCCGGGCAATCGTGCTCGATCTCGCACTGGGTTGTGCACATGTTGTCATGGCATGCCGCGTAGCCGCAGTCGTACTCGTCTTCGCAGGGATCGCCCATGCGCTCCAGGCTTCCGCAGGTCCCGGCCACGGGCACGCACATGCCCGGAGGCACGCCGTCTTCGCCCGGATCGCAGTAAAACCCGCGCGGGCAGTCGGCATCTCCCCGGCAGTCCTTGGAGCAATAGCCCCGGTAGGTCCAGTACACGCAGAAGTCGCGGTCGGGGTCCTCGCCGGTTACGCCGTCGCCGCAGTCTTCGCTGCTGCCGCATTCCTGGCAGGGATTGCCCTCGGGCGGATCGTAGCACTCGTTGGTTTCCGTGTTGCACTCCTCCCAGCCCGCGTCGCAGTGGTTGTCGTTCGTGCACTCGCCTTCGTCCGGGCCCTCGTGGGGATCGCCGGGGCCCTCGCAATCGAAATCCTCGAGGTCGACCAGGCCGTCGTAATCATTGTCAATGCCGTCCGAGCATTCGGTCGTGCCCGAGTCCGGCGGGATGTCGGGCGGAAGGTCCGGCGGAATCTCGACGTCCCGGTCCATGGGCGGGTCGTGAGGGGGGTCGGTCGATGGGTCGACATCAACGTCAGGGACGATGTCCGGCGGCGGTGCGTCGGGCGCCGCATCGGGCGTGCCGTCAGCAGACCCGTCGGTTGCCGGGTCGTTCGAAAGATCGGTTTCAGCGTCCCCGCCCATGTCCAGCGCCCCGCCGCATCCAGCGGCAGTGAATGCCGGGCTCAGGGCAATAAAAAAGAGGAAATGCCTATTCATGTTCATGCTCAACCTCCATATTACAGCCGTACGGCACCTGGATTTATCCATCCTTTGCCATCATTCATGGTCGGCCAAGCCTATTATACCCTATCCTGCAAGGAATTCAATCATTGGCGAACCTAGAGATTTTTATGCTAAAACGCAGGAATGAAAAAAATTCTTGACCAGTGTGAAAAATAAAAAAAAATTTTGTATTTGATAATATTATCCTTTATATTTATCATAACTTCAATGCGGAGCTGAGGAAATGATGGCAAGAAAATGAGAAAATATTTCATTGTCACCGCCATGGCTGCAATGCTGATTGCGGCGCCTGGCTGCGGAAAATCCTCCACTGAATCAGGTGACGGCACGGATGACGGCGTGGACAATGGGGAATTCAAGGAAGATTTTGTGGACGACGCGGCCGACGCCGTGCCGGACGAAGAAGGGGATGACGCGGTCGAAGACGCGGCCCCTGATACTGCGCCGGACCCGGCAGAAGATACGCCGCCTGAAATTGTCGAGGACAACGTGGAGGATATTGAAACCGAGTCTGAGCTGCCTGTCCTGTGCCCGGTGGAGGGCGATATCGGCCCGGGCGACCACAAAATAGACATCAGCCACGACGGCAGGGACCGCTCGTACGACGTGCATGTTCCGGGAAGCTATAACAGCTCCACGCCCATGCCTCTTTTCATCAACATGCACGGGTTCTCATCCAATGGATGGCAGCAGGTCCTCTTTTCCGGCATGAACGCGGGCGCCGACCTGAAGGGCTACATCGCCATCTACCCGTATGGTATCGGGAATTCCTGGAACGGCGGAACGTGCTGCGGCACGGCTGCAAGTGAAGACATAGACGACGTGGGGTTCATGAAGGCGATTGTCGAGGACATTTCAACAAAGCTGTGCGTGCACCCGGGGCACGTGTACGCAACGGGCATGTCCAACGGCGGATACATGTCGCACAGGCTCGGATGCGAGGCCGGCGACGTGTTCGCCGGCGTGGCGCCCGTGGTCGGGGCCATGGGCATCGACGACTGCAGCCCGGACAGGCCCATGCCGATCCTCATATTTCACGGCACCGAGGACGGGCTGGTTGCCTATGAAGATGGCCGCGCGGCTTTGGAGGATTGGGTAGGACACAACGGGTGCACGGAGTTTTTCGAGATCGTGGAATTCGGCGAGTCCTGGTGCGAAATCTACGAAGACTGCGATGACGACGTTAAAACGGCCATGTGCTCGCTAAACCCCATGGGCCACTGCTGGCCCGGGGGGTCGGACGCGCTGTGCTTCTTCGCGATCGGCCCGTACAACGACGACATTATCGCGAATGAATACATGTTCGATTTTCTGATGGAATTCATTCTGCCCTGATAGGGGATTATGAAAGTGAGCTCCAAAGCAACCTTCCTGTCCATTCTATCCATGTGCCTGATTTTACTGCTCGCAAGCGGCTGCGGCGGTTCCGCGGATGACACGACCGATGCTGATGCCGGGGATAACCTGATGGAGGACCCGGACGAGGATGCTGCGGTCGACATGGAATCTGACCCGGACGCGGCACCCGACATTATCCCCGACCCGGCACCCGACACCTCGCCGGACCCTGATGATGATCCGGTGGATGACGGCGGCGGCGAGCCGGAACTCCCCGGACGATGCCCGGTGGTCGGCGACCTGGGGCCGGGAGATCACGAGTTCGAGCTGACCCATGACGGTATCACGCACAACTGCCTCCTGCACGTGCCGGCCGTGTACGACAACTCGGTGGAAACGCCCCTTGTACTCAACATGCACGGCTTGGTGCTCAACGCCAGGAACCAGGAGGGGTTTTCCAACATGAATCCCGTGGCCGACGCACGCGGTTTCATCGTGGCGTACCCGGACGGCTACCAGAGCTCCTGGAACGCGGGGGGCTGCTGCGGCCAGGCCTCGAGTGAGAACATCGATGACGTGGGATATCTGAAAGCAGTGGTGGCGCACCTGACGGAAAGGCTGTGTATCGATCAAAGGCGCGTCTATGCAACGGGCCTGTCCAACGGCGGCCACATGTCGAACAGGCTCGGATGCGAGGCCGGCGATGTTTTCGCGGCCATTGCCCCGGTTGCCGGCGCCGTACATGTGCCGGACTGCTCTCCCGCAAGGCCCATTCCCGTGATCATCTATCACGGGAAGGACGACTGGATCGTTTTTTACTCGGAGGGACGGTCTGCTTTCGAAGAGTGGATCGGAATCAACGGCTGCACCGGCGAGCCGGTGAGAACCGAGTACGGCGGCTCGTACTGCGAGGCCTACGAAGCCTGCGCGGCCGGGGTGAAAACCACCATGTGCACGTTGGACCCCATGGGCCACTGCTGGCCCGGCGGC
Organism: Pseudomonadota bacterium; assembly: GCA_043813155.1. GTDB lineage: Bacteria > Myxococcota_A > Polyangia > DRWM01 > DRWM01 > JBDRLK01. The sequence continues at coordinate 5,631 of JBDRLK010000348.1, forward strand.
TCGCAGTCCCACTGCCTCTTCGCCTTCGGCTCCTATAACGACGACATCATCGCCAGCGAGCACATGGTCGACTTTTTCATGGAATTCACCCTTCCTTAAGTTAGGAGATAAAAATGTCTGGATATGGCGTTCGACTGGAACGAATGGGTCACAAGGATCGTATTGCGCTGATCACACTCGACAGGCCGGAAAGAAGGAACACGATGAACGAGGCGATGTGGTCCGGGCTGGAAGATGTCACATCGGGGCTGGAGAGGCAGCTGCCGCGAGCAGTGATCATCACCGGCGCCGGTGACAGGGCTTTCTGCGCGGGCATGGATGTTAATCCCGATAATCCGCAGATTGGAAGCCTTGTTGAAGCGGTCCAGAAGCATGAGCGCGAGCCCGTGGCGCTGCTTATCAGACGGCTCAGGACCGCCATTGACAGCTTTGTAACCCTGCCCGTTCCGATTATTGCGGCCATGAATGGCCTGGCCTATGGAGGCGGAGCCGAGCTTGCAATTCGATGCGATCTTCGGGTCATGGACCCTGGAGCCGTCATATGCTTTTCCGAGGTCCGCCTGGGCCTCATGCCTGATTGGGGCGGCGGAGTGACGCTGGCCCGCCTCATCGGTCACTCAAAAGCAGCAGACCTGATTTTAACGGCAAGGCGCGTTATGGCGCAGGAGGCGTACAAGCTGGACATTGTCAACCGCATCAGCAAGCCTGGAAAAGCTCTTGAAGAATCTATCGAATTAGCTGAATTAATAGCAAGAAACGGGCCCATGGCCGTGCGCTCAGCCCTCGAAGCCATGCGCCGGGCCAGGGATCTATCGCACGAAAAGGCCCTGGAAGCGGAAGAAGACCTTGCAGTGTCTCTCATTGCTACCGGAGAATGTTATCACGGAGTGATGGCCTTTCTGTCAAAAGAGGAACCTGACTTTCCGGACATTTGAAGGGCAACCAGACCTCTCTCCCAGGTTAATATCCTCCCCCCAGACCTCTCTCCCAGGTTAATATCAATAAATATCAATATCAATATCGTTTTCCCAGGTTAAGAAGCATAGCATAAAGAAGTATCATGTCATGTTAACAAACATATTTGAACATGGTAAAATAAAGATAAACAATCATTATCGGGGCATTTTGCAGCAATGGATTTTTTTGAAGACATCTATACAGATATTCCGAAATTTTCTCCCGGCACAATTGAAGCTACCCGGAAAGCCTATCAAATGCTTGCCGAACTGCCGGCCAGGCCGCGTATTCTGGATGTAGCCTGCGGGACAGGTATGCAGACAATTGAGCTGGCAAAAATCAGCAAGGGAAAAATTGTCGCTCTCGACATTTATCAGCCATACCTGGAGATTCTGAATAAACGCGCGGCAACGGAGGGTGTCAGAAGCAGGATAAAGACACGCAACATGTCGATGTTTTCCCTGGACTTTGACGAATGCAGCTTTGATGTTATTTGGGCAGAGGCTTCTATTCATATCATCGGTTTCGAGAAGGGCCTGAAGCAATGGAAAAAACTATTGAAGCAAGAAGGATATATCGTTGTTTCCGAGTTGGCCTGGATGAAGGAAAGCCCCCCCGAAGAAGCAAAAAAATTCTGGGGCTTTGAATACCCTTCCATGAAAAGTCACAAGGGCAATATAGAAATCATTAAGAAATGCGGATATGTATTTATCAGCAGCTTCATCCTGTCTGAAACAGACTGGTGGAAGAATTGCTATGATCCTCTTGAAAAAAAAATCGGTGCGCTTCGTGAAATTCACCGGGGGAACAATAAAAACATAAGAGAGCTCAATCATCTGCAAAGGGAAATTGATCTTTTCAGGAAATATTCCGATTATTACGGATACGCATTTTATATTATGAAAAATTCATAAGCCACCTTCTCCCGTCCCTTCCTCCATAATTTTTCCAACAGCTTGAGAACATTCTACATGCTCGCGCGTTATACCAGGTAATAATGCTCGCAAGCGGAAATACATGTAAAAGGAGGGAAACAGGATGAAGAGCTTCATTTTGCGCATCGTGCCGGTTTTTTCTCTCAGCTTCAGGCCATTTATAACCGAGATATCATCGATAGGCCCGCCGCTTCCCAGGAACACGGTCCTGGCTGAAGTGTTTGAGCTGAAAAAAACAAGCTCCCGCATCAGGATTAAAAACCTTCCCAGGTTAAACGAAATCCTGATTGATTGACACTCTCCCAGGTTAGTTTGACGCTGGTTTGGAGCCACATTCCCTTGACACGCACGCTGACAAATGACATTCTCACCGGTCAGCCATATCTCGTGAATATATTTGAATTTAAAGGGTTATTGGTATAAAGCGGTCCTTTACAAATCTCGTACCATGTCTTCAAGAAAGCGAAAACAATGGATTCTACCGGCTAGTGCAGTATTATTGCCGCTGATCATTGCAGCAGCTGTCGGCGGAGTATATATCGCAGGCTCCGGTCTGCATAGCGATCCCAAAAAAGCCCTCGTTGATGAAGCGCCCACCGGCTTTAATCCAGTCAAGTCACAATTCATTGCAGGCAAAGATGATTTTAAAATATGGCTGTGTGTTCAGCGTGACAACCTTCCCGCCGTCAACAGGAACCTGGCCATTGAATTCGATGACAATGCATTGCTCGGCGTCGTTATAAAAAAAGGGGCGCAATACTACACGGACCTGAATGAGATCGAAATCGACGGTAAAACAATAGCAAGCGGCAAAATTCATCGACTGAGTGAATTGCCTGGATGGCAGAAAATCTGGTGGATGAAAATTGAAAGCAAAGAGCATAAATACATCAATTCGAACAAGAACGACGGCTGGTGGGCCGGTATCGATTATATTGAATCCGTCGAAGCCGTTAATCGAGAATCCGCGCAAACAGTTGACGTCAGGCCGATCCGGCTGCAGGGAGTGAAATGGAAAGACCGCCACGTGGGCACGATACGGTATAAGGTGGCAGTTGAATTTACCGACTTTTTTCTCAGTACGCCCGGCAGAGAGTCAGCGGGCAAAGGGGGGTTGCTGCCCGACGTCAGGAGAGTGAGCAGAAAGGGCAACACCGGTAATGCAACCGCTGACATGGCGCTGAGCCTTGCAAACCTTCCCTACATCTGGGGCAGCGCACCGATCCATGGCGAAAAAAATCAGGAAAGTCACCAGGCAGAGCTTTACATCGGCGCGGACTGCGCAGACCTCGCTGTCGCCTCGTGGCGGCTTTCCAATGCCAGCACTATCCATTACAGCGCTGTTCTCCCCATGGTCACGAAATACGAAAAATCACGCTATAGCATTGAGATAATCGGCAGCAAAGACGAAATATTATTCGGTACAACCGGCAAAGGGATACCCATTGGTCCTGGAGGTGTAGAGCCGGGCACAGCCATCATGTGGAAATTCGTGAAAAAGGGCACGAAAAAACCAAGAGGACACGCCGCAGTCTTTGTTGAAGACAAGGGGCCTGGCGGCAGGCCTAATGGCGTGCTCGATGAGCATGACGTTGTCCTCCACGCGCTATGGAACACTCCTGCGCTCGACCGCATACGTGATGTCCTGCCGGGCACCACACCCATAGCGGCCATAAACCCCATAGGAAGATTGAAATGAATACCCACCAACCTTTACCCTGGATTATCGACCGAAAACGTGGATCTGTTTCGACATATTGAAAATATCGGCAAATTCACTATATTGCATGGTGCAACAGTGGAGCAATATTCATGAACGAGATAAAACCGGAGCACGTCGATTTTATAAGAGCCATCATCGACAAAGACCTGAAAGCGAATAAAAACGACGGCCGCGTCCACACAAGGTTCCCGCCCGAACCGAATGGTTACCTCCATATCGGCCATGCCAAGTCCATCTGTCTGAACTTCGGCATCGCGGCTCAATACAACGGCCTTTGCAATTTGCGGTTTGACGACACTAATCCAGGCAAGGAAGATGTGGAATATGTTGAATCGATCAAGCAGGACGTGCGCTGGCTTGGATTCGACTGGGACGATCGCGAATATTATGCTTCCGACTACTTTGACCAGCTCTTTGAATTCGCCGTAAAAATGGTAAAGGACGGCAACGCCTACGTGGACAGCCTGAGCGGCGAGGAAATCAGAAAATATCGCGGCGACTTCAACACGCCCGGCCGCAACAGCCCCTGCCGCGAACGATCCGTTGAAGAAAACCTCGATCTCTTCGAGCGCATGCGAGCAGGTGAATTCGACGAGGGCGCGCATGTTCTGCGGGCAAAAATAGACATGACCAATAACAACATGAACATGCGCGACCCTGTCATGTACCGGATCCTCAAGACTTCGCATCACAGGACGGGCGAGACGTGGTGCATATATCCGACATACGATTTCACGCACGGCCAGTCGGATTCGATCGAAGGAATCACCCATTCGATCTGCACGCTGGAGTTTGAAGACCACCGACCGCTGTATGACTGGTTTATCGAGGTCCTGGGCATTTTCCACCCGCAGCAGATCGAGTTCGCCCGCCTCAACCTCAGCCACACGCTTATGAGCAAACGGAAGCTTCTGCAGCTTGTCGCAGAAAAAATTGTCAGCGGGTGGAGCGATCCCCGCATGCCAACCATCTCCGGATTGCGGAGGCGCGGGTACACGCCCGAATCGATCCGTGACTTCTGCGACCGCATCGGCGTGGCGAAAAAGGACAGCATGGTGGATATCGCCCTGCTCGAGCACTGCCTGCGGGAAGACCTGAACAAGCGGGCCACCCGTGTCATGGCCGTATTGCGGCCTCTGCGCGTGATCATCGACAACTACCCGCAGGACAATGCTGAAGAGTTGGATGCCGACAACAACCCCGAAGATCCGGCCGCGGGGACTCGCAAGATTCCATTTTCTCGCGAGATCTACATTGAAAGGGAGGATTTTCGCGAGGACCCGCCGACAAATTTCTTCCGCCTGGCTCCCGGCCGCGAGGTCAGGTTGAAGCATGCCTATTACATTACATGCGTTGACGTGGTAAAGGACGAAAAAACGGGAGAAGTCGTCGAGCTTCACTGCACCTATGATCCTGAAACGCGAGGAGGCGGTTCCAGGGACGGCCGCAAGGTGAAGGGAACACTCCACTGGGTGTCGGCCACGCAGTCGATTGAAGCGGAAGTCAGGTTGTTCGACCATCTCTTCTCGGTTGACAATCCTGCGGAAGAAAAAGAAGGAGCTGATTTCAGGTCTCTCCTGAATCCGGATTCGCTTGAAACGCTTAAATCGAGCCGTGTGGAGCCGAGCCTGGCGCATGCGAAGCCGGGGAGCCACTATCAGTTCCTGCGACAGGGGTATTTCTGCGCGGATTCTGTTGATTGCTCTGAAAACCATCTGGTTTTCAACAGGACGGTGTCGCTGCGCGACACCTGGGCCAGAATCGAAGCAAAGCAGAAGCCATCAAAACCAGCATGAAATTTCTATACTGCCTATTCCTGGGAAGTGCATTTATCAGCCTGCAGGGGGTTTTCAGCAGACCGATTGCGCCCCTTGCCGGCCTTGAAGCATCTTCGGCTGGTGCCGGGGAAAACCAACCAGCTAAAGAAGAAGAAAAAGAGAAAAAGCACATTGAAATTGATCTGACCGAGCAGCGGCTCAGAGCTTATGAAGGGGATGATCTGGTCTATGACTTTGCTATCTCTTCAGGCGTAAAACAGAAAACGCCGGCCGGCATTTTCCGCATCTGGAAGAAGTATCAGTTCATTAACATGGAAAGCGAATATAAGGCGTTAAGCGTTTATTATTACTTACCTAACGTACCCTATGTAATGTTTTACTTTAATGAAGACATCCCTAAAACAAGGGGGTTTGCCATTCACGGCACTTACTGGCATAACAAGATCGGCCGTCCCATGTCCCATGGCTGCATCAACATGAAAATAGAGGAAGCACGCAATCTGTTTTTCTGGGCACACCCTGTTATCGGCGAAGAGTACAAGGTCATTGAAAGCGAGGAAAATCCCGGCACCATGGTAGTCGTGCATGGCAAGGCGCCTGATAGATAAAAGCAGCAACTGGAGCCGGCGCCGATGGACTTCATGATACCGGAAACCTTCAAACCTATCCGCGAACGGGCACCTGTTCGTGGAAATTCGACTCGTGGAAGCGTGGGAGCATTGAAATCAAAGAAGAGCAGAAACAAAGAGTACGTTGCTGATTTTTCCCGCGAACCGTGTTATCTTTCAAGTCAACTCTCATTCGTTGGAGACCAGGGATATGAACCAACCGCACTGTCCGGTTTTCAAAGGCCATCGTCTATTGGTGTGGGCTGTAGCTTTGTTTTTCCCGGCGGGGGCTGTATTAACCGACATTCGCAGTGCACATGCCATGGATGGCGTCGAGATTGTCGACGGGACAGTGCACGAGGGAGGCTATCCTGTTTTTCTCGTTACGGCCTGCCCTTTGGTCAATTTCGCGCATGCGGATATTCGTAGCATGGTAGATGTTCTCGCTTCCAAGGGATACAACAACTTCAAGCTGAACGCATACTGGGACCACTTCGATCATGACGGGGACGGGACTCTGGATGTGTCCCTGGGCCAGGTTACGAATGCTATTTCGCACATCAGGTCGCTCGGCCTCTACGCTTCCATAAGCGTTGAAACGTATAATGTGGGGGGTGGAGGCGTTCCAGCTCCATTTTTCACCGCCCATCCCGAGGCACAGGCCGTTAATTCTGACGGCTCCCTTGTTTTTGATAATGAATATGGGACAGGGAAGGCTATTCCATCGATTTTTCATTCCGCTTACCTGGACGCGAGCAGGAGTTTCATCCGCAATTTCATCTCGGGTCTCGACCACGGCCAGATACTGTATTTCGAAACCACTGTTGAGCCGCAGTACATGGGTAACCAGACCCTTGATTATTCGGATGCTGCCCGTGACACGTATCAGGATTGGTGCACCGACGGAGGACATCCTTTCAGCTGGCCTCCTGTGCCGTCCGATGGGCAGTGGAATACGTTCAGGGCGGAAGCTCTTGCCGACTGGATTGAGGGTGATGCCGCTGTCATGAGAGAGGTGGCGGGCGCCGGCGCTCTTCTTGCGGTGGACTATCTCGAAACAGGTGGAAGCGACATGCGGAACCGCAATGGAGATTCGCTGCTCTTTCTCGATGCCCTGGACGGCGTTGACATTATCCAATGCAACTGGCACTGGTTGCCGGGTTCGAACAGTGCTTTCGACACGGCATATGAGCGAGCGAATGATCGGAGAGCGGCAAAGGGCTGGGCCATCAGCGAGCACATGACAATCAACGGGTCCGATTTCCTGGCAGCGGACATACCCTCGGTTCTTCAACATACACTGGACAGCGGGAACAGGTTCGGATGGGAGATTGTGGCCACAATAAACCAGTCTGACAACGCATTCTGCGTGTACAATGATGACTGGAGCCCAAAATACCCGGTCGTCGAGATTGACACGAGCCTGGGATGCTGGCTCAGTAGGATCGCGGGCGGGGGCTGCAATGAATGGGACGCTTCGGTTTTTGGCTCTCATGCGCCGGAGTATATGGTTAAAGGAGAAACAACAGTTGCGTGGATAGAATACAGAAACATCGGTACTTCGACCTGGGATGCGGCCACTTCGCTGGGAACGCAGAATCCCATGGACAGGGCAAGCCCTTTCTATACAGCCGGAGATTGGCCGTCCGAAAACAGAGTCACGACAGGACCGGCAACTGGAGCCGGTCCCGGCAGGGTTCACAGATTTGAGTTTACTCTCACTGCCCCCTCTGTTGACGAACCCACACTCTATAGCGAAACTTTCGGGTTAGTCCAGGAAGGCGTAACGTGGATAGCGCCTCCCGCGGAAACCGTCACCTTCCAGATAACAGTGCACCCCTACCCTCTTCCTGATGAAGAATTGGAATCACCTGCTGAAGCAACGGACACAATTGAAATACCCGACTTGCCTCCTGACGCAACATCAGATCCTGGAGTCGAAGACAGTGCTGATCCCGGTGACATGACATCCGAAGAGCCGTTTGAAATCCCGGACGCCACATCCGATATGGAAGAGGAATCCCCTGAAGAAAGCCAGGGCGGCTGCGGCTGCAGCCTATCCACCTGACCCACCGGCCTCCAATACTCCCTTCACCAGCCTACTCCTTCACTTACCCCTTCACTAACCAACCCCCCTTCACTAACCTGGGAGAGGGCCCTATGGAGAGGGCCCTATTGCTGCTGCTTGTTGACAATCGTGTGTAGTATTTTCCGGACGTTTTCATCCACCTTCAGCCATGATTCCAGGAAAACACGGCTTGATTTCAAGAGCGCCTCTGCCAACATTACATTATCAGCAATACCGATTGTCCCAGTAAGGGCCAGTGTCAGCACTTCGGCACATTTATGTTTATCGCTGCTTTTACCATAGGCCGCCGCCACCTCAATCAACGCTGTTGTTTTCATGGCAGTATCTTTAACGGACACCGCAGCATTCAGACCTTTTTCCAACTGTCCGCTGCCTATATAGCTTTTTACCAGGTCCGCCATCATGACGTTCATTGGCATGAAATTCTCATCGGTCTGGATTTCTTTTAGAAGATCAAAACCCCTGTCGAATTGTCCGGATTGAATATAGTAGCCTGCGATTGATAACATCACCTTATCTCTGTAATTGTCTATTTCCATATCTTTGATAATATCCAGGGCATTTTTCAGCATTCCTGCTTCAGCGAACTCCTTTGCAATGTTTTCCATGATTTGAGCGCTGATGACAACGTCTTTTTCCTTCTGCGCCAGGTGCAGGGCGTGAGACAGGTTGTTTTGTGCTTTTACTTTTTCCCCTGCTTTCCCGCTCTCAATTGCCAGCCCGGTCAGCGCTCGCGCTTTCCAGAAATCATCTTCAACAACCTGGGTGAGTTGCAGGGCTTCGTCGTATTTGCCGGCACTGGCATATGCCCTGACTATGTGGACGAGAAGCTCGGACTTGTAGCTTGTGTCCTCGATGATCTGCGTTTCTTCAACGGCTTTCAATAACATGTTCAATAGTTCGTCTTTATTGCCGATCCCGGCGTAGCTGCCAGCAATCTTCACTGTTGTTGCAATCCTGGTGTATTTACTGGCTTTACCGATTGACTGGGCTGTCTTGAGAGCCTTCTTGAATTGTCCGGCCTCGGCATAGCCCAATGCTATTTCGGAGAGAGCATCAGCCTTCCAGCTTGGCGGATCAATATTTCCCGTTATTTCCAAGGCTGCTGACAGCATTTCACCAGCCTTTGCCCCTTTCCCCGATCCAGCATATTTCATAGCCACTTCAACCAGCATCGACACTTTCTGACATGCCGTTGATGTGCTGTCCTCATCCAATCCTATCGCAAGTTCTTCGGCTTTGCCTTCTTGTCCAAGCTTAAGATACTCGCTGATTATCTCCGCTTTGGCATCTGCCTTCAGCCTGATATCCTTTATTTCTTCTGCCACGTGCAAAGCTTCCACCATATCGCCGTTTGCCATGTAGCTGCGTATGACCAGCACGGGAACGGGTTCCCGGATATCACTGTTTGTCAGTTTCTTCATTGCTTCATGATCGATTGCGCCCGACAACTTTAAAGCTTCTTCATGTTGTCCTGCCCTCAGATACGCCATGGCGATTCTATCCATGGCATCGGCCCTTCCCGCATCATTCATTATGCTGCCTGAAATCTCCAATGCTCGATCAAACAGTCCTGCTGCCGCAAAGCTGTGGGCTATCTCGGCCAATGCAGCGAACTGCGAACTGTTATACTCACCCGTCCATCTATTCGAGCTGGAAATCAACTCAGCAGATTTCAATGCCTGCTCAAGTATCTCGGCGGCTCTGTCTTCTTCCTTCATCAGCTCATATTCGGCGGCCAGGTTGCCCAGGATGCATGCTTTTGAATAGCTATCCTCAATGGATTGAGCGACAAGAAAACAGCAGGCAAGCGGGCTTTTTTCCGCCTCCGCTTTCAATTCCGAGCCGGGAACGACCTCCTCCTCGAGCTGTTGCCGCGTATAGATTCCAACCCATGCTTCTCCTTGCATGATTTTCATTGATAGTAGCGACTGAGGATACTTCGAAATCAATTTATCCAATTGCTCCAATGCGCTTTTATAATACTTCGATGATTCAGCATAACTCTTGCTTTCGGCCTTCCGAGCCAACTCGACAAATCGAACGGCTTCGGAATACAGCTTTTTCACCTCGTCTTCATGAGGCCCATCGGCATTCACGGCCCGGCCGGAACATCCCGAAATGACTAACAATAGAATCGCATAAAAAGCGCAAAACAGTCGTGCCACTGATTCTCTCCCAGGTTAATTTTTCCCCCCGCGGTCTCCCGAGTCACTCTTTCTCTCCCAGGTTACGCCCCACCCTCTCCCAGGTTAAAACACTGCCGGTTAAAACACTGCCAAAACACTGCCAATAATAAACTCATTGAATGAAGATTTCAATTGACAATATTCAGTCAACAAAAAACCATCAGTTTAGGGCTCGCTCAAAAATAACTTCCCAGATCTTTGCATCCCATGAATGCCAGTTCGTCTGGATCGATTTTTTGCATTCATGGGGACCACGCCATATTGTGACGTGGACCCCTCGTCTTGCCGGCCCGACCCGAGAGGCAAGCCAGGGCGCCTCGGCCCCCAAGTAAAGTCACTGCATGCAATGATAACATTAGCCTTCAAATTTGGAATTTATTTTAAAGCGAGCCCTTAGGAAACTTTTTTATGCGTCGTTTCGATAAGACAGCTATGACATTACCAAGACGCATTCTGCCGGAAACGACTTATTTCGTCTTTAGGCGCTGTACACAGCGGCAATTCTTCCTTAAACCCTCGCCCATCGTTAACCAGGTTTTCCTGTACTGCCTGGCGGTAGCAGCTGCCATTACCAATGTTGAGGTGCACGCTTTCATTGTCATGTCAAACCACTGGCATGCTGTTTTAACGGACCACGACGGTCGACTCCCAGAGTTCATGGAATGGCTCCACAAGTTTGTTGCAAAGTGCCTCAATGTTGACTTGGGGCGCTGGGAAAACTTCTGGTCCAATGACCGATACAGCGCTATTCAACTCAATGACAAAGCTGACGTTCTCGATAAAATTACTTACACCCTGGCTAACCCTGTCAATGCAGGACTTGTTTCAAGATCTAGAGATTGGCCGGGTCTGCGAATCACACCAGAACATTTCACGTCAGGTCCCATCAGGATCAAAAGACCTTCCATTTTTTTCAGGCCAAACGGCAAGATGCCGAGGCGGACCTGCCTCGATATTTCCGTCCCCCCAGCGTTTTCTGGAATGTCACCCAGGCAATTTTCCAATTTGATTGCCATTGAACTCCATAAACGAGAGAAACTGGCTCTTCAAAAATTGTCCGAAAAGGGCCGCCATATTATGGGTAGAAAGAAGATCCTCGCCCAATCACCCAATGACAGTCCAAGCTCCAATGAGCAGCACAGAAAGCTAATACCTCGTGTTGCAGCGAAAAACAAATGGCGAAGGATTGAAGCAGTCAGGCGCGATAAAGCTTTTTATAATGCGTATCGAGAGGCCTGGAGAATATTTAAAACCGGTGATTTTGATGTTGTTTTTCCATTAGGAACCTATCGTTTGCGTCAACTCGCAGGTGACGCCTTGGACACATCATAACAGGGGCGTGTTGCATCCTCTTCCAGGATATGGACTCTTCCGCAGGGAAAAAACCGCGTAACCTGGGAACGATCCCAGGATAAGGCAAAAAATGAGGCAGATTTTCTTGCTCGATCTCATGGCCTGTCCC
>JBDRLK010000349.1:0-10495 GCA_043813155.1 Pseudomonadota bacterium
CCCTACCCGGGTTTTTGTCGGGAGGCTAAAGCCTCCCCTACCCGGGTTTTTGTCGGGAGGCTAAAGCCTCCCCTACCCGGGTTTTTGTCGGGAGGCTAAAGCCTCCCCTACCTTCTAGTTGGCTATATCTGAAATTGAATATGCCCTCGAACGGAAAAAAGCAGTCATTCGCCACGGACCTGAGGTTCGTGGCAGCCTTTTTCAGGCCTCACATCAGGCTTGTTATTGCCGCAGTCCTGTGCATGGCCCTCTTTGCCCTGACAACCAGCGCCTATGCCTACCTGATCGGCCCGGCGCTCAAAGTCCTTCTCACTTCGTTCGGCTCCGGGTCCGGTCCGGGCTCGGACCCGGGCATGGCCTTCAACCTGCTCGAGAGGGCCGCGCAGAAGCTGCAGTTGAGCCCAATCGTCTCCCTTGTCATCGCCGTCATCTCCCTTGCCCTGATAAGAAGCGCCGCCCAGGTATGCGAGGCTGTTTTATCGGGAAAGGCCGGCCAGAACGTTCAGATGGACGTGCGCTACGCCATGTTCCACAGGCTCCTTTCGGCAAGGCCGCTGTCCATGCTCAAGGTGGAAAAGGGTGACGCTGTCTCGAAGCTCGTTGCGGATGTTTCCATGATGGGCATGGCCATAGCGCACGCACTCACGAGCGTGATTCGAGACAGCCTGCAGATCATCTGCCTTGCCGGCCTGGCCGTGTACCTTAACCAGCTGCTCAGCCTGCTGGCCCTGGTCGTCCTTCCCGCGGGGCTCGGCGTTGTGTATTTTTTCAGCGGCAGGATCAGGGATGCCTACCGCGACGCCATGAACAGGCGGGGTAAGATTGCCAGCATGTTCGTGGAATCAACGCGCGGCCTGGCCGCCATCAAGATGTTCCTGGCCGAAAACCAGCAGCTCGGGCGGCTGCAGAACGTCAACCGGGGCCTGATGAAATCCATCATGAAGGCCATCTACCTGGCCGCCAGCCCGGCCCCGGTTATCGAGATCCTCGCGACCTGCGGCGTGGGAGCGCTGCTTCTCTACGTCACCTATGTCTCCCCGTCCCACATGGAGAAGCCCGAAAGGCTCATCTCCTTTTTCGCGGCCGTGTTCCTCCTGTACAGGCCCATAAAAAATCTTGGCAGCATGGCGGCCTTCCTGCAGCACGGGCTGGCCGCCACTCGAAGGATAAGCTCATTTCTTGAAATGGAGCAGGAGCCGCCCGGCGGGGACAAGGACGCGCCGGCCCTGGAAACCGGCGTGCGCCTCGAGGATGTCCGGTTCTCCTATGATGACAGGGAAATCCTGGCGGGCCTGAGCCTCGACATTCCCCGCGGGAAAATCACCTCCATCGTCGGCGCTTCGGGCGAGGGGAAAACCACGCTCGTCTACCTTCTCTGCGGCCTGCTGCACCCGAAGAAGGGAAGAGTGCTGTGGAACGGGCTGGATGCGAGGGATTTCAAAACGCGCTCGCTGCGCGAGCGCATCGCGCTCGTGTCCCAGGACCCCTTTCTCATGAACGCGATCGTGGAGGAGAACATCCTTCTCGGCCAAAACGAGGAGCACCGCGGCGAGCTCGAGCGCATCGTCGAGGCCGCGGGCCTCGGCAGGCTGCTTTCGCGGACCGGCAAGGGGCTGCAGGCGAACGTGGAGGAGGAGGCCTCGTCCCTTTCCACGGGCGAGAGGCAGAGGATCTGCATTGCCAGGGCCATGCTCAAGCCCGGCGACCTCATCGTGTTCGACGAGGCCGCCTCTTCCCTGGACTCCCGGTCCGAAGACGCCATCCACGCGTCGCTCAAGAAGCTGAAGGGGGAAAGAACGGTCGTGGTCGTCAGCCACCGCCTGTCCGCGGTCAAGGTGGCCGACAGGATAGCGGTCATGGCGGAAGGCAGAGTGGTTGAAGAAGGAAACTACCGGGAGCTCAGCCGGCCGGGCACGGCCTTTCACGATCTGTTCTCCAGCCAGATCGCAAAGGAATCCCCGCCGTCCGGCCGCGGGTAGGGGAGCCTTCAGGCTCCCGTGCAACACTATGGATGCAGAAACCTTTTACAACACGGGCAACACTTCGAATCCGAACTTCTCCATTTCCTTGTCAACGGCGATGCAGACGCTTCCCGGCCTCTGCTCGACACATGCCACAACGCTGGCGTCCACGATCGTGAATCCGCGCTTCTTCCGAGCACGGACCAGCTCCCACATTCGCTGATGCATGAGCTCGTCAACCCATATCCACTCAACCAGCGGATAAAGCCTCTCCATGAACAGCCCGGCGGCAGCCATGCCATGCCTGATCTGCAGCAATCCAAGTGTCTCACAGAGAACGAAAGACGTTGAGCATAATGTGCGATTGTTTTTAACGGCCTCGATCATGCCGGCGGCAACCGGCTCATGAAACCTGTCACTTTCGACCAGGTAGGCATAAAAAGCAGACGTGTCCACGCAGCAAAAGATCATGTGTCATTCCCATCACCGTAAAGGTATTCATCATGCCGGACGCTGACATCGCCTTCGTCGCTTTTCCCTGAAATAGCTCCCGACAACGCCACTATCTCGTTAACTGTTTTTTCAGGAAGTTTATCCCTGGCTTGCAGGTTCATCCTGATAAGCCACCGCACCGCAGCACTGAGCGAGATTCCCCTTTGATGTGCCCATTGTTTCAGGGCCTCGTGGTCTTCCGGGTCCAACTGTACCTGTGTTCTCATCTTCATAACATCATCATAGCAAACAAACACCATGATGTCAATCATTATACCTATTATTGCTGGCCCGAAATGGAAAGATATTTCAGGAAGGAAGCAGCAATATGCGGCTAGATAAATGCGCCCAGCATGACCACGTCGGGAAAGAGAGGCCCCTTATCGTCCTCGCGGGACGCATCCATCACGTCCACGATAATGTTGTAGGAAATGTCCGCCTCGGCGCCGAGCTTGATCTGCGTCTCCCCCTCGTTTTCATCCTTGAGCTCGCGCAGCTTCGCGGCCAGGGCCTCGTAATCGTAATCCATTTTGCCGTCCACGCGCTTCATGGGGACCGTTGGCCCGCTTTTTCCGCTCACGTCCGCGGCCTGTCCCTGCGCCGGGATGAACTCACCCCGTGCGCTGACCGTAATACCCCGGTCCGTGACAAACACGGTCAGGTTCAGCTCTTTCTCCCGCGATTCATCGCCGGTAACAGGGCCGGGAATGAAATGCGGCGCGTTGACGTTGATCATGCCGTAGGAAACAAAGGTCGCGCTCAGAAGCAGGAAGGGGATGAGCAGGCAGACCATGTTCATGAACGGGATGAGCATGGGGTCGCCGGGTTTATCCGATGTTTTTTTTCTTCTGTGCATCGCATTCTCCTTAAATAGAAACCTTTTCATAAATACCCCGTACGGCTGCTGGCCGAGCTGTCGATTTACCCTTCGCCCAAAGGTAACACATACTTTATATTGTAGCTGCTGGCCCTTGGCCAGCCTGTATCAGGCACGCCAAGGGCGTGCAGCTACCTTAAAAAAAACTATCTCAGAGGTATTTTTCTCGGTTAGACAACGATGGTCTGATTGTGTTCCGCCGGACAGGAGGATCAGGTTTCCCTCATCCCCTCCTTCATTCTCTTCAGGTAGGACAGGGCCACGAGGTCGGGGTCGAGGTTCAGGATGCGGGCGATCTCCTTGAGAAACCCCTTGACGTAGACGGGCTCGGGCAGGTCCACGTAGTTCTCCTCCTCGATGGCGCGCAGGTATTGCGTGCCGATTTTCGTGGCCGAGGCGATGTCGTGAAACCCAAGCCCCATCTTTTCCCTCGTTTCCCTGATGAAGCGGCCCGAGACCGACCGCTCGGCCCCCTTGCCGGAGCTCAGCTTGACCATCCAGTCGATTTCCTCGTCCAGGTCCGGCTCCTGCGCTTCCTCGACATCGAGCTTCACCTCCGCCGCCAGCTCCTGGTCATAGGCGGTCCTCCTGTCCTCGTTCCCGACGATCGCGAACGCCTCGTCGCACCTGGAGGCGAGCTTATCGATGATGTCCCTGCGGGCCACTCCGGCGAAGAACATGGTCTTGTCGGAAAAAAGCCTGCGCAGCTTCCCGTAGCTTTCCTTTATCTCGTAGGCCTGCGATGCGTAGGACGATTGCAGGACCTCGTAACAGTTATCCTCGATTTCCGAGCCCAGCTTGCCCGACGGCCTGATCAGCCTGATGCCCGGGCACGAGATAAACCTCCTGCCTAGCTTTTCAACGTCAAGGGCCAGCTTCGACTCGGGCCTGGCGGCAATAAGCGATTTGCGGCTCACGGCATACTCGGCGGCCCCGGGGTCGAACTCGACCGCGCCCGCGTAGACCAGGGGGAGGGAGAACACCTTTCTTCCGAAATTCTCGATGTCGGGCCCGAGCTCCAGCTCCGCGCTGCTGCGAGCGCCGTTGACGACCAGGCCCACGAGGAGCTCATCGAGGATTTTTCGCAGGAACGCGCCGAGCTCATCGTCGATGCCCGCCAGCAGAACATCATGCGGCGAGAGAAAAAAGGAGATCCTGCTTCCAGGCGCCGCGGCGAGCGAGAGATCGTCGAAGGACCACCTGCCGCGCGATTCCCTTTCGATCAGGGCGAAGATCAGGCGGGAGAGAAACTCGAAGGTTTCGAAAATCGACTCGGGCTCGGGCGACGTGACAACGAGCGGAATCTCGCAGGCAGGAAAAATGTCCACGAGCTGCGAGCTGACGGTCGGGGGCATGTCGCAGATGATCACGTCAAAGCGCTTTTCCTCGCGCTCGAAATGATACACGCCGGCGAGAAGATGCTCCGCCCCCGGCGCGTGCAGCACCACGAATTTTTCGAGCGCTGTTTTCTGCTGGTAAATGCCCTCCCGCCTGTCCAGCGACCACTGCTTCATGCCGCTCAGCGAGCTCATGGTCGAGAAGCTGCTTGAAAAATCCAGGAGCGCCGTCCGGTTGCCCAGCTGAGCGAAAAACACGGCCAGGTTCCTGGCAAAGGTGCTCTTGCCCGTGCCTCCCTTTCCGCCCGAGACGGCTATGCAAAGCGGCTTGACGATCATTTGCCTGTTCAGAACCCCGAAAAAACGCTTTCAAGAAAATTTCACGGAGCGAGCCGCCGTGGCGGGTTCACGCTTCGAACTCGGTTCGTGGAATACCGGATTGTCGAATGATTGACTGCAGCGTGCCCATTCGCAGCTCCGCGTGATTCGGCACGGGAACGGTTATCGTAGATCCAGGGAGCTTTTTCTGCATGACAACGTGGCTTCCGCGACGCCGCACCTCGGTGAAGCCATGCCCTTCAAGGATAGCACACACCTGCTTTCCGGACAGGACACGGAGTTTACCCAACGGCGACCTCCACGCGTGTTACATATACCTCCCCGTGAAAACGCTCCTTGATTTCCTCCGGCGAAGCGGTTTCAAAAAACAGCTCGAGGGCTTCCTGTAGATTCTTGCGTGCCTCTTCAATCGTTTGCCCCTGGCTCGCAATGTCCAGCTCCGGGCAGAGCGCAACATACCCATCCCCTTCGCGCTCGATAATGGCTGTCATATGCTTGTTCATCTTTAGTCTCCTGAGAAAACATTGCTTTCCCTTTTAAGTGGCGCCGCTTCGGCGGGGCTGAAGCCCCTGCCCTACCCAGCCCTACATGCGGCGTGGGCGGCTCCTAACCCCGTACAATTTATATCTAGCATATAGTCCATGGGAGTCAATGCAATGGCTTGACGATCATTTGCCTATGCAGAACCTTGAAAAAATCTCGTCGAGAAGATCGGCCACGACCTCCCTTCCCGTCATCTCGTCGATGGAGCTTATCGCGTGCTTGAGCTGGGCCGCGATCAGGTCGTCGGCGTGCCCCTCGCGCGCGAGCCGCCGCATCGCGGCGATGCTCTCCCTTGCCCGCTCGACGCAGGACAAGTGGCGGGCGCTGGTGAGCATGGGCTCGGCCATGTCCAGGTCGCCCCCGGCGATCCCGACCAGCCTTGCCTCGAGCGCCCCGACGCCTTCTCCCGTAACGGATGAGCAGGGAATCGGCTCGAGATCCTCGAGCATCTTCATCGTGTCCCCGCCGGGCTCCCGCGCCAGGTCCGACTTGCTCAGCACGGGGATCAGGACGCAGGACCCGGCCGCGCCCCCGACCATGTCGAGCTCCTTGCGGCTGATGCCGGTTTCATCGACCAGCAGCAGGATCACGTCGGCCCCGCCCATGGCATCGTGCGCAGCCTGTATTCCCTTGAGCTCGATCCTGTCCCCTTCATCCCGCAGCCCGGCCGTGTCCACCAGCAGCATGCCGTGGCCCCGGATTTCGGCCGCGGCCTCGATGGTGTCCCGCGTGGTGCCCGGCTCCGCGTCCACGATGGCGCGCTCCTTTCCAAGGATCCGGTTGAGCAGGCTCGACTTCCCCGCGTTCGGCCTTCCCGTGAGCACGACCTTCAGCCCCTCGGCGAGCCTTCTCGACCTGTCCCACTTTCCCGTTAAACGGTCCAGCCTCTCTTCTATTTCACGCAGCGCGCTTTCCTCGATTGCAAGGTCGCCGGCATCGTCCGGAAAATCGATCGATGCCTCGATCCTTGCAAGCTGGGCCACCATGACCCCGCGAAGCGCCTCCATCTCCCGCGTGAGGACGCCCGAGAGCTGCCCCTGGGCCGCCCTGAGCGCCTGCCGGCTTCCGGCTGAAACAATACTGCAGACAGCCTCGGCCTGGACCAGATCCATCTTCCCGTTCAGAAAAGCCCGCAGCGTGAATTCCCCCGGCCGGGCGGGCATGGCCCCTGCCCTGAGCGCGCAGCCAAGAAGCCTCTCCATGTTTCTTGGGCCCCCGTGGCCGTGAATTTCGACCATGTCCTCGCCCGTGTACGTCGCGGGGCCCTTGAGAAAATAATAGAGCACCCGGTCGACCGCCTCCCCGGTCCCGGCATCCACGGCCATGCCGACGCGGATTTTGCCTGGCGCGGGCTCCGGCGCCCCGGGGACGGTCTTTCTCAGCACGCCCAGGCTCTTGCTTCCGCTGACGCGCACAACGCCTATAGCCGCCGCCCCGGGGGCGGAGGAAATCGCTGCAATGGTTTCGTCGAGGTTATACACGGGTTTTTTCTCGGGGAAATTGCGGCTGTAGTGCGGGGCTTAAGCCCCGCTCCTACTGTATTCAGCGGGGCGTAAAGGGCCTTGCACTACCCACCTCGATTCTTCAGCGGGGCGTAAAGCCCCGCACTACTCTCCAGTTTGATCTTCTTTGTTTATGGGTATGATCTGTACATAGCGGTCTTCCCCGTGTCCCAGGCTCTCCGTCCTGATGTCGGCCACCTCGGAGAGGGCGAGGTGGACGATTCTCCTCTCACGCGGGTTCATCGGCTTGATGGGGATGACCTTGCCTTCGCTCTTGGCTTTTTCCGCCAGTTCCAGCGCCATTTTTCTCAGCGTCTTTTCCCTCCTCGACCTGTATCCGTCCACGTCAACGTCCATGAATCCCCTGACGCCGAGCTTGCGGTGCACGATCCTGTTAAAGATAAAATGCAGAGCGTCGAGCGTCTGGCCCTTTTTCCCGAGCAGCAGGCCGCTGTCGGGCCCGGAAATGAAAATCGTCTTGCCCTTGTCCCCCGACGTCGTAATGATGACGTCCATCTGCATCCGGTCGATGATCTCCCGCAGAAGCTTGACGCCTCTTAAAAGATCGGATTCCCTGATTTCCCGGCCGCCTGTTTCTTCCCCTGCGCCCCCGCCGTTTTCTTCGTGTTTATCTTCCATGATCAATTTCCTTTGCCTTTCCCTTTGCCCTTGCCCCTCTTCTTCAGGCTGCCCACTTCTTTCTGATCCATGTCCGCCATGATCCGTACTTTCCTGTCGTCCACCGTGGCGACCTTGGGCTTGTACAAAAGTTTCTGCTGAACGATCGTCAGGACCGTGCTCACCAGTATGTAAAGATTCAGTCCCGCGGGAAGGAACAGCATGAAGCCCATGAACATGAGGGGCATGAAATACATCATCATTTTAGCCTGCTGCGAGTCGGTCGTCGTCGGCGTCAGCTTCTGCTGAACGAACATGGACGCGCCGAGCGCGACGGGCAGGATGAAATAAGGGTCGCGCTGGCTCAGGTCGTCGATCCACAGGATGAAAGGAGTGTGGTAGAGCTCGACGCACATGGCAAGCATGCGGTACAGCGCAATCCAGATGGGCATCTGCAGCAGCATGGGCAGGCAGCCCATCATGGGATTGATCTTGTGCGTCTTGTACAGCTCGAGCATGGCCTGGTTCTTCTTTTCCCGGTCCTCGGGCGCGCTGTACTTCTTGTTTATCTCGTCGATCAGCGGCTTGATCGCCGACATGTTCCGCATGGAGGAAAAGCTCCAGTGCGTGAGGGGAAGAAGGATGAGCTTGATGACGAGCGTGAGAAGTATGATGGCCAGGCCCCAGTTCCTGACGACTTTCTGGAACGCCGTCAGGACGTGCAGGAACATGATGGACAGCCAGCCGAACCAGCCGAAGTTGATCGCCGACTTGAGCTCGTGTCCAAACGCGCTGAGCCTGTTGAACTCCTTCGGGCCGAGGTAGCTGGTGACCCTGATCGAGCTGGACTCATTCCTGTGCAGCTTCGACTCGCCCCTGAAAAGCTCGCTGGTTATGACGCCCTCGTCATCGGCCCATGCCTTGCACCCGTACGAGGACGCTTCATCCCCCGACAGGCCGGCTTCCCCGAAGCCGCCCGCCCCCTTTTTCCCCTTTTTGCCTGTAAGGGGAATCATGGCCGACAGGAAATACAGGTCCGCCACGGCGGCAAAATCGATCCGGCCCGCCCTTGACAGGTTTTCCTTCCTGAGCTTGTTGATGTCCTTCCTGTCCGTTTCACCGGCCAGGCTGCAGATGCCCTCGGGAATGTCCGTGCTTGGATTGAGCCAGCTCAGGACGCCTGTCGCCTTCTTCTCTTTCTTGTACGTTCTGACCGCATAGACAGGCCTGATGGGCAGGGCATCGTCGGACGTATTCGTAACCGTGGTTGCTGCATTGATCGTGTAGTCATCGATCATCCTGAACCTGCGCTTGATATTCCAGGGGCCGTAGTCGGAAACAAAGACGAGCGTCTTGTTGTCTTTCTCCAGGAGCCGATAGGGAAGATCCTCCGGGATCGAAACACTTCCGGAATCCGCCTTGAACGAAAGCAGAGCCAGCGGCTCTCCCGTGGTGGGATGCTTCCTTACGATGTCGTATTTCGTACCGCTCTTTTCCGCGTAATGGGGATCGAGAAGCTTGAGCTCCACGATGCGGGCCCCCTTCGACGAAAAGAGCGCTTCCACCATGGCCGATGCGAGCGTGAAGGTCTGATCGGGGTAGTCGGGACGCAGCGTCGTTTCACCGGCCGCGGGCGCCTCCTCTCCCTCGGTCTGCTTCCCCGTCGGATCCTCCGCCTCAACCTTCGGTTGATCGCCCTCCACGGACGCTGCCTTTCCAGCCGTCTGCCCGTCGCCGGGTTCCGGCTCTCCCTTCCCCTCCTCGGCCTGTTCCTTCTTCTCTTTTTCCGATTTGTTGCCGAACCTCGACGGGATAAAGATGCCGAAGATGAAAATAACCGCCATGGAAAGAACGACGGCAATGATTAGCTTTTTAGTGTCCAATTATGCCACCTTCTCCGGCTCCCCCGGCGGCTGGTCATCGCCTCCCCTGCAAAAGGGCTGGCACCGCAGAATGCGCCACGCCGTAAGGTAAAATGCCCTGAAAAAGCCGAACCTTTCGAAGCATATCTTGCCGTACATGGAACAGGTCGGTGTAAACCTGCAGAACCTGCCGATAATGGGCGACAGCATCAGCCTGTAGAGCCGGATCAGCAGCAGGGGAATAGTGTTGACTATGTGTGCAGGTCTTGTCATTTGTCATTCAATTTCTCGAGCAGCTTCAGTACCTCCTCTTCGAGCCGGTCCATGTCCAGCTCGGCGGAGCCCCTCCTGCATCCGATCAGAATATCCTTGCATGGCGGCAGCCTGTCCGGATTGTGCCTTACGATCTCCTTGATGCGCCTCCTGAGCCTGTTGCGATTGACCGCAATCCCGACTTTTTTCGAAATGGAAATCCCGAGCCTGGTCCGGTCCTCCGCAGCCGGGCCGACCATCATGAAGAGGTGCTTGCCCGACACCCTTTTCCCTTTTCTTCTCAGCTTGATGAAATCCGAATTCAGATGGAGCCTGAGCTTCCTTGGGAATTTGCGCTTTGCGGGCAGTGACTGCTCCATTCTCCGAGATGGTCGTGCCGAGAAAAGCCGGTTTCAAGAAGGCCGGCGCTCCAGCGTGCGCCGTCCTACTTTTTAAACGTGGTCACAACCAGCTTCTTGCGGCCCTTCCTCCTGCGCCTGCTCAGGACGGCCCTTCCCCCGCGCGATGCCATCCTCGCCTTGAACCCATGCGTTCTTTTGCGCTTCTTGTTATGTGGCTGATATGTTCTCTTCATATTGACCTCGAACAATATATTTCAATTAATTACTTTGAACTTTGCATTTTTAAAGGATTTAAAGTCGTTTGTAAAGCAGTTGGCGGGAAAAAGAGCATGGAGGCGGATCGAGGGCTG
>JBDRLK010000350.1:0-4824 GCA_043813155.1 Pseudomonadota bacterium
CCCGATGTAGCTGCCCGCCCTCGGCGTGCCCGATGTAGCTGCACGCCCTCGGCGTGCCCGATGTCGCTGCACGCCCTCGGCGTGCCAGATGTAGCTGCACGCCCTCGGCGTGCCCGATGTAGCTGCACGCCCTCGGCGTGCCCAATGTAGCTGCACGCCCTCGGCGTGCCAGATACAGGCGGGCCAAGGGCCCGTGAGCTACAATACATCCAGCTGAAGAACCGTCTTCTGTCTGACGAGCACGGTTTCCTTGCCGTCCTTGTCCACCAGGACCAGATCGTCGTTGGCCCGGACGTCCCTCGTCATCCTGCACAGCTTGGTGTCCGCGTCCATGTCCACGCAACCGGGGACCTTCATGCCCGTGCTCTTTTTGGGCGACTCGGGGAATTCTTCCGCGCAGTAATAATCGATCCTGAGCGGGTTGGCGCCCTCGGGGATCTCGGCTTTCTTGTAGCGCTTGATGCAGAAATTCTTTGAAAAGCTCTCGCCCGCCTGCACCTCGTCCATGGTGTTGGGCGTGACCGGCGTTTTCTTCCTTGTCACGTTCGTGAGCTTCTCTCCGCTCACCTCGCCGCTGATCCACGTTTCCGTGAACTCCGCCTCGTCGAACTCGATGGTTTTGAAGAAGGGCTTGTTCTCGACCATGTAGAACACGGCCGCGGCCTGGCCCGAGGCCTTGATCTTCGATGTCTTTAAAGTTTCCAGCTCGAGAACCCGAAGATGCATGTCTTCGTACATGATCGGGATGATGTCCGTTTCCTCTCCAATGTCCTTCCAGTGAATGGTCCAGACCTTTTTGTTCTCCCTGTCCAGGTAGAAGCCCGCGGTGTCGCGCTCGGCCGTGACGGGAATGAATCTTCGCGACGCGAAGTGGAAGAAGTACAGCTCGCCCCTCGAATAGTCAAAATCCTTGAAGCCGGGGTCGCCTACCCTCGTTTTTCGCCCGAAGAGAACGAACGCGCCGGGCATGGTCACGGCCTCCTTCAGGGCCGCCGCGTACTCTTCCTTTGACCCGAGAACGGTCTGCCACTCGGGCGCTGCCTGAAGCTTCTTCAGGTCCTTGTCCTTCTCCATTTTGCCTGCCCACCTCGGCAGGTTCAGCTGCAGGGCCCTGGCCAGCATCTGCGCTGCCGGGCCGTTTTCACCCTGCTGCGCAAGCACGCAGGCAAGGTTGTAGGCCGCGGTCGAATGCTCGGGGTCCGCCTCCAGGACCTGCTCGAAGAGCTCGCGGGCCCTGTCGAGCTTCTTCTTCTTGAGCATGGACAGGCCTTCCTTGTTGAGCCCGGCCGCATCGGAATCGTCATCAGCCCCGAGCTTCGAAAACCCCATGACCGGAAGATCGGGTTTTGCCGGCTCATCCTTTTTTTCCTCCGCTGATTCATCGGCCGCGGCCTCCTTTTTATCTTCCTTTGCCTCGTCCGCTTCCGCGGCTTTCTCCTCGACCGCCGGCTCCCCGGTGGTCTTTGCCTTCCCCTTGCATGAAGCCGACAGGCCGCCGATGACAAGAGCCGCGCATGCAAGCAGCAATACTGGGTTATTCATGACGTCTCCTTTTCGGGTTCAGGCGCGCCAAGGGCGCGCAGCTACATGGTATTGAGCCCGTCCATTCCCACGATCCGGGCCTTGATATTTTTTCCGTGAAGCCCGGCCATGGCGATGCTCGCCCCGCCCCACAACGCGTCGTCGGCCTTGAAGCTCTCCGCCAGGCTCTTCTTGAGCAGGCCCAGCGGGATGCCGTCTCCCGGCAGGAACGGCAGGTCGACGGTGTCGCCTTTCTTTGATTCGAAGCGAACCGCGAGCCCCTCCCCGGTCCACGCCAGCCCATGGCTCTTCGGCCTGAAGCAGTCGTCGCCTGGAACGTCCCCGCCTCCTTCCACGACCGTGATGAGAACGCAATGGCGCTTGACCTCGAACGTTTCCTCGTCCAGCTCATCATGCCAGGCGGCCAGGCCGCCGCCCGTGGCCAGCATTTTCGTCAGCGGGTTCATGGACTCGTAGAAACCCAGGTCGCACGCCGGGTTGGCCGGAACGCAGCCGAAAAGATCCTTGCTCCCGATGTGATCGTCGCGCAGGCCGTAGAGCATGCCGCCGCCGAAGCGCTGCGCCGTCATTTCCACGAGCACCTCGGCGCAGCCATAGGTTGTCTCCTTGACGCTGCCGTCAGCCGCCAGACTTACGATCTTGAGAGCATCGCCGACACCGTGCTCGAACTTGCAGCCCGCGCTCTTGTCGCCGTAGACGAGCCAGGAAAGATACAGGCCGGAGGGCGAGGAAACGAGAGAAAGACTCGGCAGTCCCTTCATGCCCATGCCGGAGCTCTTGCCCGCGGCCGCGGCTTTGACCGCCGCCTTGCCGTCGGCCGTCCACGCGCCGACGACGTAGCGGGCGGGAAGGCCCCCGACCGCCTCCTCGTTCCACAGGGCCCAGGCCAGCGCGAGCCGGCCCTCGTGCCACACGGGCCTCGTGAAGATGGGGCCGCTGAGCTTTTTCGGCCCCGTGCCCGCGCCTCCCTCCAGCTGGACAGCGGGCCCCGCCTCTCCCGTGCCCGGGTCGAGGGCCGCGACCCAACCCTCGATTCCCTCCCCGTCCTCGAACGCCCACGGCACGGAAGACGACATGAGCGTGTCGTCCGTCATCGTGTCCGGGCCATTTACTTCAAGCCAGACGACGAGATACTGCGAGCCCGTCCACACGAGCCGCGGAGCCAGGGGTGTTTTCCCTTTCGGCCGCTTGATCGAAACGACGGGCATGGTTTTCACGGATTCCCGCGGCGCGGCCGTGCTTTCCTCCCCTGCGGCCTCCCCTTCCGGCTCCTTTGCCTTTTCCGGCGCCTTGGCCTCCGGCGCCTGATCGCCTGCCTGCGGAGGCGGCTGCCGGTCCGCCTTTTTGTCCCTGCAGCCCGCGAGCAATGCAAGGGCAAGCGCGGCCGCGATCAATCGTCCATGCATGAAAACCCCTTCCCGATGCGGGTCAATTCCGGTTAACCCGATTATAACGACTATACCGTCGTGCGGCGCTGAATGCAATCGCAACTTGATTGACTGCTGAAAAAGTGGTTTAATTTTTCCGTTTCAGTGGCCGTGCTGATCTTTTTCAATAGTTATATCATCTTCGGACACCTCCATCGCCGCTCACACGACCGGCGCGGCTATTCATGAGCCCGGGATCAGTGAAAGCGAAACAGAGGTTATGGTCGAAACCCAATGCCCGAGGTAAAGGATATGAAACTAAATAAGGAGGAGCAAAAATGGGATCAATGCGAGCATGCATGATGCTGTTACTGGTGATCTGCCTTCTTGCTGCCGGAGCATGCGGCGGCAAGGGGGGCAAGGCGGGGGCCAGACACCCGGCCGAAGGCGCGGTCGAGGCTGCTGCGCCGACCGAGCGGACCGAAAGCCAGATAGCCCGGGACAGCGAGCTGGCCGAGGCCGCGAGCGCGCTCATCGATCTTCACGTGAACCACAGCCATGACATTTCCGCGGACGGCAAAACCATCACTTTTGTCTCGGACAGGGACGGGCTGAGCCAGGTCTACCTGGCGCAGGTCGACAAACCGAAAGACCCGCCCGTCAGGTTGACGGAAACAACGGAGCGCTGCGAATTTCCCCGGTTCACGCCGGATGGAAAACACATCGTTTACGTGAGCGACACGGGCGGCAACCAGCGCTACCGCATCTTTTCCGTGGCAGCCGGCGGCGGGGAGCCCGTGTGCCTGACACCGGACGAGGGCCTGGAGCGGCACGCGCCCTTCATGACCGCGGACGGGTCCACGATGGTGTACTCGGCCGGCTCCATGGAGGAAGGTAAAACCTTGATTTTTTCCCAGCCGCTCGCCGGCGGCGAGGCAAAGCAGATTGTGTCCGTGGAAGGCATGGCCTTTCTGATGGCGCTTTCGGCCGATGGCGGCACGGGCCTCTTCCTGCAGGCCGCCAGCCTGTCCGACATCAAGGTGCTTGCCCTTGACGTGAAAAAAGCCGCAATGCGGCGGATCTACCCGGCCGAAGGCAAGGAAGCGGCTGTTTTCGGGGCGGCCTTGAGCATCGACGGCAAGGATGCTTTCGTGGGCACGGACGGCGGGGGGCAGCAGGCCATGGTGCTCAGGCTCGACATCGATTCGGGTGAGGAAAAGGCGCGCTACCTGGAAGACAAGGTGCCCACCGGCGTTTTCAAGGACATGAAGCTGACGCCCGACGGAAAAACTCTTCTTGCCAGGCTTACGGCAGGGGCGCACGACGCGCTGCGCCTGCTCGACACGGTAAAGCTCGAGCCGGTGGCCGGGCCGAAGATCCCGGCGGGCCGCATCACCGGGCTGTGGGGATGCTCGAAGGAGCCGCGGGCGTGCCTCGTTGTCATGTCGCTTCCCCGGGCGCCGGAAGACGCGTATTTCATCGACCTGGACAAGCTGACCTTTTCCCCTGCCGGCCTGGAGGGCTGGCCGGCGGGAGCCGAAATCCCGAAGGTCGAAATTTCCGTGGTCCAGGTCCCTTCCACGGACGGCGTGTCCGTTCCGGTGAACGTGTGGCTTCCTGAAGAGCTCGCAGAGGGAAAGAAGCTTCCCGTAATCGTAAGCATGCACGGCGGGCCGGCCGGCACTTCGCAGCTAAAGTGGGACCCCATCGCCCTTTTCTTTATCAACCATGGGTACGCCTGGGTCGCCCCCAACGTGCGAGGGTCGGCCGGCTTCGGCCGCGACTGGGAGAAAGCGGACGACGGGAAGAACCGCATGAAATCCGTTGAGGACATGCAGTCCGTTGGAAAGTGGGCAGCGCAGCAGCCCTGGGCCGACGCGGAGCGCCTGGTCCTGTACGGCGGCAGCTACGGCGG
>JBDRLK010000351.1:0-3531 GCA_043813155.1 Pseudomonadota bacterium
TGAAAAGGGCTCCTTCAGGTTCACGTGGCCGTCGCAGCCGGCCGGCGGAAAGCCGATGGCGTGCTTTTCACAGTCGGCCTCGAGCTGCCGCCAGTCATATCTTCCCCAGGACATGAGCCTGAACCGGGAATCGCCGATCCAGGAGAGAAAATCCGAGTATACCCCGGGAAACCGCGCGGCTTGGTCCACCTGTTTCTGCCTGATGGACGTCAGGAAGGTGCAGAACCCGCTCAGGACAGGATTGACGACAGGCTTGACAAACTTCGCAAACTCGTCCGTCACCTCGAACGAGGACTCATCGAGCCGCACCGCGCCGATCTCGATGATCTCCATCTCCTCGATGCCGGAACGTCTCTCCCAGCACGTTGCTTCAAGATCTACGACAATGTACTGCAATTATGACCTTATTTCGCAAAGTCTTTTCTTCAACCTTCATTGCCACTTTTTCTTGTTTTTCACAAATCGCGCTTGGGAGAAAACAGATCTCGCGGGAGCAATCACCCGCTTTTGGCCTGCTTCCTCTTTTTCTTTTTTTCCTTTTTCCCGGCCAGGGGAAGCTCGAGCCGACCCTCGACATCGGCAAAGTCTCGAACACGTTGCCCCAGCGCCGGAAATCCCCTGCCGTCCAGGAAATCGGCGTAACGATCGAGGAATTTTCTGTCGAACAGGTTGGTTTTTAACCGCCCGAAAACCTCTTCCTCCCCTTCCATCGTGCTGAAATCCAGATTCTTCAGGGTCGCGACAAGGAGAGCGCCGTCCAGCGGCCTCAGGTCTCCCGCAGCGGCCATGCCGCGGACCTGGTGGACCATGGCCGTCATATCCCTGTCCGACCCATCATCCGATCGAATCCACTCGTCGAGAAACTCTCCATAGAGCCGCAGGTCCTCGGGATCGAGGCCGTCCAGGGTCTCCCCAATAATTTCCTGAACCGTCGCGTCATCATTCCTCCCCTCTCTCTTCGCCCTGTAAAGCCTGGCCAGCATGGGAAAAACCGTGGCCTGGGGAAGGGGCACGGGACACTTTCCTTCCAAGATGATGCCCTCGATTCTCTCCATGGTGTCGCAAAAGCTCTGCTTCATGACGTCGAGAACCGCAGGGTCCATGGTCTTGAAATGCTCCTCCACCTCCCTCCTGAGCTCCGGGTCGTGGCTAAGAAACCTGCGCTTCACTTCTTTCCTCGGGCCCAGCCCCTCGATGACCCGGTCCAGGTTTGACAGCATTTTCGCCTGCTCGTTCATGCTCATGCGAAAGATCATGCACTCCAGGGGGTTCGGCCCGCCTTGTGCCTCCTCGGCAGTGATGCTGTAGAACATTCCCAGGGCAAGGCTCCGGATGTCATCCGGCCCCCTTGCCCTGCGGGCAGCCTCGGTAAGCATGTCCGGCAGGCTCTCCAGCAGCTTCCCGCCCTCCACCTCCGTCACATAGCGATAAGCCACCTGGTCGACATAGGCGCTCAACCGGCCGGGGTCGTCCCACACCCCTGCCGGGGCCGCGGCCAGCGCCTTCTCCGCGAAGCCGGCCACCTCCGTCCTGGAGTACCGTATCTTTCGCAGCTCCGGGTCGGTCTCAAAAAGCCCTGCAAGGACCTCCAGGTCGCGATGAGCCGATTCCAGGTCCCTCACGTTCGGAATGAGCTCGGGCTCGACGGCGGGGCCCGGCTCGGGCTTCCACGCGGGCTTTTCAACGGCATGGTTCCTGCCAAGGCAGCACTTCTTGAACTTTTTTCCGCTGCCGCACGGGCAGGGGTCGTTGCGCCTGGCCGCGGCATAAGGCCCCCTGTCGCCCTCTCTTCGAAGGAGCGCAAGCTTGACCATGGCGGCCGCGTTGTAGGCCATCATGCCCATGCTCAGGTCCTTCTCGCTGTCGAGCCTGTACCCTGCCATTTGCAGCGTTTCGGTCAACCCGTCCATGGTCCGGCCGAGATCCATGCCCGGATCATCGTCGTGCGTCGGTTTCCTTTTTCCCATCGTCCCGTCCTTTCCTTCCCGCAATGAACAGTACGGTCAAATGTTGCGAAGCCGGGCTCAGCGTCGCTTTCTTTTCTTTCTCTTCTTTTTCTTTTTACGCTTTATGAAAACGCTGTCCCCGGTCCGGTCGTCCGCAACCGCTGCACCGCCTTCCTCAAGGGCCGACTGAAGCCGAGGCGGCTCCTCGACGACTTCCGCCTCGGAGCTGTCATGGTGAATAACCTGGTAGACCACGCGCTCGGTCACATTGGACAGGTAGGCGCGCAGCGTCTCGTTGAACTCGCAGAACTCCGGCCACAGCGTCTCGTCGACAAACCGCTTTGACACCCTGGCCATGACCGTGGTGTATCGCTGGCCGTGGTACCGGTAAGGCCGAATGCAGTAGCGGCGGAGCAGGGCGACGAACACCTTGCGCGACCACATGTCGGCCATGGAGAACCTGTACTCGACCGGCGGGTCCTCCCTTTCCCACGACCTGAGCCGCTCCAGTATCCTCTCCCTGGCCCTTCCGGCCGCTTCCTTCTCGCCCTCTGTTTCCGCGCCGGCGAACAGGGCCTCGATCAGGCGGAGCTTTTCTATGAGCCTGGATTCGTCCATCGGCTGGATCAATGACCGCTCACGGCTGCTGCAATGTCTCGGCCATGCTTGCCTGCAAAGGTCATTGAAAAATAAATAGCTCATCATGAAGGATTTTTCAAACGATCCGGGCAACAAATGGATTTTTTCCGTGCCTCGATCGACAAGATTACGGGAAATACACCGGGGCTCTGACACGAAGAGTACATCTCGGGCCGTTCAATCGACTATCTTGAAGATTCCCCGGTGTCAGGATCGATATAGACGCGCTTTATGAATTGAGAATCAAGAGGATTAAAATGCTTGTCCGATGTCAGGAGCCATGCGTCTGCGGTTCTTGCCGTGGCTGCTATCCAGATGTCGTTCTTGCCGATCGGGTGAGCCGGCTTTATTACTTTTTTCAGGTAATGGTCGATCTCGGCGTAGTTGTTCAGGACTTCTTCGTTGTATATATCAGCAATGACAAGTTCTGACATGAGTTTGATGAGCGTGCCTTGTCTTTTCGCACCCCAGTTAAATTGTTTCGCAAGAGAAAGCGCTTCACCGACCGTGACAACGCAAATCAATGGCTTCTCCGACCGGTCTTTGAGAAGCTGGTCCGTCATAATTCGCCGACCTACTTTTTTCCCCCTGCAAACGTGAACCAGGATGCATGTATCCAGGAGGATCAGCTCATTCTGCGGAACGATGAACGGCATCAGGACGATTCCTCGAGCGCGGCCTTGAGGTCTTCCTCGCTCTCATCGCCCGGCCACTTGCCGAATATGGCATTGATCCCCGATCTGGGACCCTGCTCGGCCCGAAACGATTTCTTGTTGAGAGACTTCATGAGAGGCTTGGGCAGCTTCGACCACAGGGAGATATTCCCGCTTGTCCTATCAATGCTCTCTGCTTCAACTCTGTGTATTGAACCTGAGGGCCGAAAAACGACTTTGCCCGAAACAATCACCTGTTCCCCCCAGAGCTCCTTGAGCTTTTCAAGGTCCAG
>JBDRLK010000352.1:0-2821 GCA_043813155.1 Pseudomonadota bacterium
CGGCGAGGCGGGCGGCGGCGGCGGCAGCGGGGGCAGCATTGTCTTCATCGCGCCCCTGATCAGCGGAACCGTGGACACGGAGGCTGACGGGGGAGAAGGCGGCAGCGGCAGCGGCGGCGGGGGTGACGGCGGCAAGGGCGGCAAGGGGCGGCTCCGTTTCGACGGCAATGCCGCGGCCGCGACGATCACCGCGTCAACGGGTTACACCTACGCCGGGCCGGCTGTGGACAGGACAACGCTGGACCTGATCGTCCAGGGCTCTTTCACGACCGTCACGGGGTTCTGCGAGCCGGCCTCCGAGGTGCTGATCGACTCGGCGCGCATCACCGGGCCGGACGGCCTGTTTCAGGCCACCTGCACGGCGGAAGGGGCCTTTTCCATGGACGTGGATCTTCTTCCCGGGGCCAATGAGCTCGTCATGTCGCAGCAGAGCGAGGGCACGCCGAGGGTCTACAGCCAGATCGGCAACACCTTCGACCTTTCCGGCACGCAGGTGCTGGGCGCGAAGCTGACCATTGTATCGGTGCCGGACGAAGAGTAGAAAAGAGCAGGTGAGAGTAAAGAAAGGAGATCCTGCCATGAAGGCAATGACGGGTTCAAAAGGTTTTTGGGCGGGCCGCGCGGCCTTGGGACAGCATCCCGAAAGCTCGGAACCACCACTCTACTGCGGCCGCGCCTGTGGGCCGTCTCGCGGCGTACGTCCTCGCGCTCTCGTCGATGGTGCTCTGCTACGCCTACCCCGGGCGCTGCGGGCGCGCTCGCGGTCCGGCTCCACAGGCACGCCCTCGCCACGAGGCTGGTCCCGAACTTTCGGGATGTTGTCCTTTCTGCTGCTCGCCGCCGGCCTTGTTTTCGCGTGCGGCAATGGAAACGGGAACGGGACGCCCGGGGACGGCGAAGAGGACGGCGAGCTGCCGTCGGAGAACACGCTGGCCGTCCAGCTCGTGCCGGCCGTGGGCTATAACCCGGCAACGGACCTGAGCTTCCTGACCGTGACCATCCACACCCCCGACCCCAGGGTGGTCGAGGACGTGGAGGTCCCGGCAGAAGAGCCTTTCATGCTGGAGTTCGAGCTGACGGCTGAAGACGCGGATACCGTTGCAGCCGTGACCGTGAACGGGTACAGGGCTGAGGCGGCAGGCGTTCTGTTTTCCACGGGCCGCTGCCCGCCGATCCGGCTGGGCGACGCCATGCCGGACCCTGAAACCGGCCTGGCAAGGCCGCTGAGGCTGTTTTTCCACAGGGTGGAGACGTTTGCGCGCATGCCGGAGACTTCGTCTCTGGCCGTGGGGAGAATCGGGCACGGCGCGGCCGTTTTGTCGGACGGCGGCATTGCCGTGGTCGGCGGCGCAGCCCTGGACGGGCTCACGAGAGTTGTCGAGGTGCTCGACCTTCAGAGGCTCGAGTTTACGGTCTCGCCCATGGAGCTGCCCGCGGGCCGAAGCGAGTTCGCCATGGTGGGGCTTCCCGGCGGCAGGGCGCTTCTTCTGGGCGGCAGGACGCCGCAGCCCACGGCCCACATCATGTCGGACGACGGCGCCGGAAACCTGACGTTCGCCCAGCTCGAGTCGCCGGCAGGGATACAGGGCGTCTGGGCCGGTCCCAGGACGGCGGCCCTGTCCGACGGAACGTTCATGTTCCTGGGGGCCGACGAGGGCGAGGACATGCCGTCGCCCGTGATCGTGGGGTACAGCGAGGCGGGGGGGCTTGAGGTCGTGCCGGCCATTTTCGGCGGGGGACCGGCCGTGCTCGACAAGTACCGGCCCAGCGTGACCGTGTTCGAGGCGGGCGGGACCGAGAAGATCCTGATTTACGGCGGCGGCGGGATCATGCCCCCGGCCCTGGCCTTCAACACCGTGACCTGGGAGGTCGTGGACGCCGAGCTGACCTATCCTGACCAGCGCTACGATCACGGGGCCGCGGCCGTGACCATGGCGGACGACGGCGGGACCATGCAGAACCAGGCCGTGCTCATCATCGGCGGCGAGGTCAAGCTCGACGAGACCACCTACGAGATGGCCCGGACCGTGTACATCTACGTGCCCGACTGCCTTGCCGGAAGCTGCGTTACGGGCCAGGCCTGGAGCGACGCGGGGCCCGCCCTTGCCGAGCACCCTGCCAGGACGGGAAGCGTGTTCGTGCTTCCCGACGAGAGGATCCTTTACATCGGCGGCAGGGACGAGGCGGGCGAGGCCACGGACAGCGTGATCGTCGTGACCGCCGGAACGCCGTCGGACTTCGACGTCGCCTACATGTCGCTTTCCGAGAAGCGCGTCGCGCCCCTGCTTCTGTGGCACGAGGCCCTGGGCCAGCTCTTTATCATCGGCGGCGAGGGCGCGGGCGGCGCGCCGCTGACAACCGTGGAAGTTTTCACCCCGCGCGAAGAATAAACGCATCCTCGCGGGCAGGGGAGGCTTTAACCGCAACACCTTATTGGGCGGGTCGCCCGAGCGAAACCCCCGGAATATCCGGCAACCTTTCGCCGGGGGCGACAACCTCCCGAGTGTTTTAGCATGACCCTTTCCCAGCAGAACAAAAAAGCGCGCAAGACAGCGGCCCGCATTGCCCGGAAGATCGGCGGCGGGAAAGTGATCGACGACCCGGAGCAGCTGGAGAAGTATTCCCGCGACGAGTCCCACCAGCGGCCGGTCCTTCCGGCCGCCGTTGTTTTTCCCGAGAGCACCGCGGATGTTTCGGCGATCATGAAGGCTGCCTCCCATGACGGAGTTTTCCTGACGCCCCGCGGCGGCGGCACGGGAAAGAGCGGCGGCGCCGTGCCGGTCAGGGGCGGGATCGTCATGTCCATGGAGAAGATGAACGG
>JBDRLK010000353.1:0-33377 GCA_043813155.1 Pseudomonadota bacterium
TCATTCCCATGTGAAGGGAAAGAAGCAGAAGCAGGATCGCTCCCGTGATCATGAGAAGAAGCCAGCGGTACGAATCTTTCATTTCATTGACCTCCTAACGAAGGTGGAAAAATTCCACGACGGACAGACCTATCATCATGGCCCCGGCCAGCATGAGAAGATAGAGAAACGGCCGCTGGGCCTTGATCGACGTCTTGTACGGGTACGTCGGCCGCGTGGGCTTGCCGATGAAAAACCCGAACTCGATGAAGAGCAGGCGAAACCCGTTGACGGCGTGGTAGAGGAAAGCGAGGAGGAGCAGGAACTCGAGCACCTTGGCAAAGGGCGTTGTCATCCTCGCCATGAGGGCGTCCCAGGTCTCCTGTCCCTTGACCCTCTCGCCCACAACGAAGATGTGCAGCGTCAGGTATGCAATGAGAGCCAGCCCGGTGATGCGGTGAAAGAGGTAGGCATAGCGCTCGATCCAGTACCTGCCGCCGTAAATCCAGCCGCCCATGCCGAGCCTGCCCGGCGGCTTCCTGGGCAAAGTTTTTTTGTCGGTTTTCGATGCCATCGCTTTTCTCCGTTACAAAATCCGGGGTAGGGGAGGCTTTAGCCTCCCATCCTGTTTTCGGGCGACTGAAGTCGCCCCTACCCACATTATGCGACCGGGACGATTATCAGTATTTGCGCTCCACGGGTTTCCACGTCGTTATGGTGACGGGCTTGCTGTCAAACCTGATGCCCTTCTCCTCGCGGAAGGCCAGGGTGTGCCTGAGCCACTTCTCGTCGTCCCTTTCCGGAAAATCCCTCCTGGCGTGGCCGCCCCTGCTCTCCTCGCGCAGGATCGCGCCCTTGACCACGATCTCGGCGATCTCGAGCATGAAGTCGATCTCCAGGACATTCATGAGGTTCGTGTTGTACACCCTTGACTTGTCCTTGACCGATATGTTCATGAACCTTCCCTGGAGCGCCTTGATTTTTTCGTCGGCCTGCTTCAGCTCCTCGCCGGTCCTGAACACGCCCACGAGGCCGTCCATGGCCTCGCGCATTTCCCTGCGGATCATGTAGGGGTTCTCGTCGCCGTCCCGGCCGAGGATGTCGTCGTAGATCCTCTTTTTCTCATTCTCGATCATCGCAGCGGGAGCCTCGGGGATTTTCACCGTTTCGAGCGCGTACGTGGCGGTCTCAAGGCCCGTGATCATCCCCCATGCAAGGCATTCGGCCGTGGAATTGGACCCCAGCCTGTTCGCGCCGTGCAGGCTCGAACACTGCGCTTCGCCGGCCGCCCAGATGCCCTTGACCGGGGTTTTCCCGTTGATGTCCGTTTCGATGCCGCCCATCATGTAATGCTCGACCGGCCGCACGGGAATCGGCTCCTCGATGGGGTCGATGCCGTTGAACTTGATGCACACTTCCCTGATCAGCGGCAGCCGCTCGTTGATTTTTCCGGCGCCCAGGTGCCGCAGGTCCAGGTGCACGTAGTCCAGGCCCGCCGGCCCCTTGAAGCCGCGGCCCGCCTCGATCTCGGTCATTTCCGCCCTCGATATGATGTCCCTGGGCGCGAGCTCCATCTTCGAAGAGGCGTAGTTTTCCATGAAACGCTCGCCCTTGCTGTTGAGCAAGTGGCCGCCCTCGCCCCTGGTCGCTTCCGTGATCAGGATGCCCGACGGCACGAGACCGGTGGGGTGAAACTGGATGAACTCCATGTCCTCCAGCGCAATGCCGGCCCTGAAGGCCATGCCCAGCCCGTCGCCCGTGACCGAATGCGAGTAGGTCGTGAAACCGTAGATCCTCCCGCCGCCGCCGGTCGCCAGGATCAGCGCTTTTGCCCGAAACACGCAGAAGCGGCCCGTTGACATCTCGATGGCGCAGAGGCCGCGAAGCTCGCCGTCCTCCACGAGGATGGCCGTGGCGAAATACTCGTCGTAGCGGTGGATGTCCGGGTACTTGAGGATCGTGTCGTACAGGCACGACATCTCGAAAAACCCGGTCTTGTCCGCGGCGAACGTTGCCCTGGGATAGGAATGGCCCCCGAAGGGCCGCTGGGCGATCCGGCCGTCCCCGGTCCTGGACCAGGGCAGGCCCCAGTGCTCGAGCTGCATGATTTCCCCGGGCATGGCCTCGACGAATTTTCTCACCACGTCCTGGTCGGCCAGAAAGTCAGATCCCTTGATCGTGTCCCATGCGTGAAGCTCGAAGGAGTCGCCCTGCTCCGGCCGCAGCATTGCGGCCGTGCCGCCTTCAGCCGCGACCGAGTGCGAGCGCATGAGCTGAAGCTTGGACACGATCCCGATCGAGAGCTTTCCCTCCGAGGTTTTCGCGGCCTCGATGCCCGCCCTCAGCCCCGCGAGGCCCGACCCGAGTATCAGGATATCATGCTCAATCGTTTCAACCATATCCTCTCCAAAAGCTTTGTGATGTGTCAATAAATCTCAGAATGCACGGATGAATTTATATAGCAAGAGAAGTTTTTTTAAAAGCGGAAATATCAACGAACTTGCGATATCAGACAATTTTAAATTAATTCTTGCATATCGGTGTGATTCAATTTAATAGTGGAGCACTATGGCAAAAAAAGAATTCAAGTTTGAAGAGAAATTCGACGTGCCCAGGGAAAAGCTCATTGAATTCATACTGGACACGGGGAACGCGGAGGCCCGCGCCGTCGAGTTCGGCAAAGCCCTGGAGGCGAAGGCGACCAGGGAGGATATCGGGGACGGGAGGGCCAGGATCGTCGTGAGGTCCAAGGAGTACGGCCGCGGCATGGACGGCAGGAAGGACATGACCAAGACGCAGAGCTCCACGTTCATCGAGGAGTGGGACCTGGAGCGATACGAGGCAACCTGGTCCTACGCCATGGAGTCGACCTTCGCCGACAAGATCATGGTGGGAGGCAACAAGAAGCTCGTCGCCACGGGGGACGGCTCGTGCACCTACAAGGATGATGCCACGATAGAGGTCAAGATTCCCGTCATCGGCGGAATGATCGCGGGCAAGGTCGTTTCATCCATGGAGAGAAGCACGCCGCGCATGATGGAATGGATGAAGAACAAGCTGAATGAGCGCTAGCCTGGAGTTTCGCCATTTTTCTACTGCGACCGGCTCAGGCCGGCCGGCACTGCGTTGGACGGCCATTTTTTTCCTCGACGTACGCGAGGCGGGGTCCCTGCGGAAGCAAAAAATCGTTCCAGACGATATGGCTTCCGTGGGGTGCGAAATACGCCTGCGTCAAAAATGGCCGTCCGCCTTGCGGCGCCTCGGCCTGATCTCGGTCTCGCTACGAAAAAATGACGAAACTCCAGGCTTACGACCATGAGCGCCGGCGATGAGATCACCCATATCCTTTCGACGCCTCCCCCGAGGCCTTTGAAGGCCGTCACAAGGGGCCCGGCCTTCATAAAGGCGGTCGCCTACCTGGCCGTAGCCGTTGTTTCCATCATCGTCGGGCTCGTTGATCTGTGGTATTACCTGTTCGCCCATTACCGCGAGCCCATTCTGGGCAACGAGATTCTCATGCTTTCCTATATTGTTTTCATCCTGTCCATCGGCGGGTTTGTTTTCTTCTGGTCCACGAGCTTCATGAACATATACTCGATTTACCTGTTCAGGAAAGGAAACCTCAGGCCCGCGCGGGTCGAGAAGGCCACCATGCAGGAAAAGTCCGGGCGGGCAATGTTTGTCGTGAACTGGGCTGTCGAGGAAGAAGGAAAGACAATCAAGGGCGCCATTTCGACTGCGGTCCCGGACATTGCGAATTTCCGGCAGGACGTGGCCGGGGGGGATACCATGTTCCTGCTCTCGTCGGGCAAAGATCTTGGAGACGCCATGCCCGTGGGGATGATGGGACTGAAGAGGACTGGCTGCTGTTCCCGTCGCTTGCCGTTCCTTTTCGCTTCAGCGTAACGAGGGGGCTATCCATTGCCTGGGCCCTGGTCTGCGCCTCCATTGCCGTGATGGGCTTTACGAGCAGCCATTTCATCAATGAAAAGGTGCCCATGAAATTCGTCATTATTTCGTCCGGGGCGAGCCTGATTGCCGCCCTGGTGTTCTGGCTGGCGAGCAGGCGGGTCATGGCATGGTTCCGGCCCTCGTGGTACATGTGGACGGCGGGAATCTTTGTTTTCTCCTATTTCATGGTCCTTGGAGGGATCCGGGGACTGAACATGTGGCTGGACAAAGGCAAGCCGCACATTTATAAAACGCAGATCCTTCACCTGGACGATTCTATTTTTCCCCAGCTTCAACGTTACGTGTACGTTCGCTCATGGAGGGAGGGCCGGGTAAAGGAAAAGATTCCCATATCCATGAGAACAGGGCAAGGCATGTCCCCCGGTGACGATGTTACGGTCGAAGTGCAGGACGGCTACTTCGACATGCCCGCAATAACCGGCCTGCGTTGAAAAGGGCGCATGAAGAAAACATGCGCACCGCAGCGCCGTTTTTAGACGACAGGCGAGCCGGGAAGCTCACCCGGGTGCATGAAAACCGTATTCACCTGCTTGACCTGAAGCTGATTTTCCGGCCTGATTACGGATTGGCATTAATTTTGCTTTATCGCGAAGCGGAAAAACAGGGAGGACAGAACATCCATGACCGTAAAAGGAGAAGTCCTTTTAATTGACCGCGAGGACAGCGGGATCGAGGCGCATGCCGTTGCGCTGTCCAAAGCGGGGCACAGCGTGTCCTGCACGTTCAACGGCAAAGAGGCCATCAAGAAACTATCCGAGCACACCGTCGACCTCGTTGTGTCGGACACCGGTCTGCCCGACACCGACGGCATCCTGCTCTTGAGATCGATCAAGGACATTTCAAAGGATATATATGTTGTCCTGATGGGCGAATGGCCGACCATCGAATTCACGAAAACGGCCATGAGCATCGGGGCGTACGACGTGCTCTGCAAGCCCGTGGAGCCGGAAAAGCTGTGCAGGGTGGTGCAGTCCGTGATTGCCGCGCGCCGGTACCGGCTTTCACAGATTGCCCGGGACCCGGCAACGAGAGGCGAGAAGCCTTCGCCCGAATGCACCTATGACGACCAGGGGCTGTGGTCCCGCACGCTGCCTAATGGAACCGTTGAGATCGGAATGTCGGCGAGCGGCTGGGTGGCCAGCGGGAAAATGGTGTACATCACGCTTCCCGAGGAAGGCGCGGTAGTAAAGGAATGCGATCTTCTTTTCGAGATTGTTTCGAGCTATGGAAAAATCGGACAGGTTCACAGGGTCCTGTCGCCTTTGAGCGGAACGGTGATCGAGGTGAACGAGAATTTCAATGCCGAGCTCGTCAGGGCTGTCTGCGACCCCTGCGGCGGCCGGTGCTGGCAGACCCCGATTTTGAAAATAACGGTGGGGGCCGGGCCTTGAATCTTGAATTTTGACATGGTTTGTTATGAACTTTTTTCATAGCGGACTTTGAGGTATGAAAATAATTCATAGAAAATACACGGAAAATTCAAGATTCAAGGCCCGGCCCCAACAAGGAGGTTTAAAATGCAACCACAGGTACTAATCGTTGATGACCAGCTGTCAGTCGTCAAATCCTGGGAGGCCATCCTGTCGGAAACGGGCATTTCCGTCACCGGAACGCGGGATGGAAAGGAAGCCTGGCAGCAGTTCCAGAAAAAGAAGTTCGACGCGGTTATTACCGATATCAGGATGCCGGGCATGGACGGGATCGAGCTTTTGGAAAAGATCAAGAAAGCCGACAGGAAGGTCGAGGTCATCGTGCTGACGGGCTACGGCTCAAAGGAGAATGTTACAAGGGCAACGGACCTTGGAGCCTACGATTTCATTTTAAAGCCTGTTTCACCGCGCGACATGGTCAACACGACCATCGGGGCGCTCGGCCGGAGGGGCTTTGAACGCAGCAGGTTCAAGCCCAGATGGCAGTGGCTCGTGCGGCCGGCCGACGTGGCCGCGAAAATGAAGGCGGAGCTGGAGAAGGCCGAAAGCAGGCCCGCGCCTGAAATCCCGAAGGAGCACTTCGAGAAGCTCGATGAGATCATAGCAAAGTGGCGGGGCAAGCCTGGATGCCTGATCCCTGCGCTCCAGGAAGCCCAGGGCCTCATCGGGTATCTTCCGCCTGAAATCCAGAAGATCATCGCGGCGGGTCTCGATCTGCCGGCCAGCGAGGTGTTCAGCGTGGTGACCTTCTATGCCTTCTTCACCCTGAAGCCGCGAGGCAAGTTCAACATCAGGGTGTGTCTCGGCACGGCGTGCTACGTGAAGGGAGGCAGAGATATCGTGGGCAAGATAAGAGAGGGCATGGGCATCGGCATCGGTGACATTACCGACGACATGAAATTCTCCCTCGAGGCCGTCCGGTGCCTCGGCGCCTGCGGCCTTGCGCCTACCCTGACCGTGGGCCAGGACGTTCACGGCAGGATCAACCCGGCCAAGACCATGGAGATATTCAAGCAGTATGAGTAACGGCGGCGTGGCAACATTGTCCCCGGGGCCGGCCCCAAAGGAGGCGCAATGAAACTCAAAGACGTGATCGCGGAAATCGAGGGGAAAATGCTGTGCGGCGAGGAGCTGCTTTCTGCAGACATCGAGACGGTCATGGCATCGGACATGATGAGCGATGTCCTGAGGTACTCGAAACCGGGCTCCATTCTCGTCACGGGCAACAAGAACGTCCAGGCCGTGCGAACCGTGCTCATCGCGGAGCTGCGCGGCGCGATCCTGATCAGGAACAAGGCCCCGGCAAGGGAAATCCTGGAGCTTGCGCAGGAGAACGGGATTTTCATCGCCCTGACCGGGCTGGACATGTTCGAGGTGTGCGGCAGGCTGTACGAGAGAATGAAAGCAGCGCCGCCGCAAACAAAAAAGGAGGATCAATCCGGCAGCAGGGCGGAAGTGTAGAGGGGGGCCGGGCGCTGCGATGAGGGATATTTACGTATTCGAACAGAAGTTTCCGATAACGGGCGGAGATTTTACCAATGCGGGCATGGCGTCCGTGGAGGTGAAATCCATACTGAAAAAAACGGGAATCGATTCGAAGAATGTCAGGAGGATATCCATCGCGGTCTATGAAGCGGAGATGAACGTCGTTCTGTACTCACGGCAAGGAGTGCTGACGCTGCTCGTGACGCCGGAGAGCGTTTTCATTGTTTTCCAGGACGAGGGGGAGGGCATCGAGGATATCGCCATGGCCATGAGAGAGGGCTTTACCACGTCGGACGAGAAAATACGGGAGCTGGGCTTCGGAAGCGGCATGGGGCTTCCCAACATCAAGGGGAATGCCGACTACTTGAAAATCACCTCCACCATGAAGAAAGGAACGACGCTGGAGATGGGGTTCGACCTGACGGGGAGGATTTCGGAGTCCGATAAAGAGGAGACCAGGACGAGGTACGACATGGAAAACGATATCAACATGTATCTTTGGAAAAAGAAGGGGTACGTAGAGAAGACATGATCTCATTGCGAATAGACGCTGACAAGTGCAACGGGTGCGTGAAGTGCATGCACGCCTGCCCCACCAGGGCGTTGAGGGTGAGAGATGGAACAGCGGTTATTCTGGACGATTATTGCATCGACTGCGGCGAGTGCGTCACGGCGTGCGAGAAGAACGCGATCGTTCCCCTCATCGATACGTTCGAGGACTTTTTTCAGAAGTTCAAGTTCAAGATCGCGCTGCCGTCCCCCGTGCTGTATTCCCAGTTCGGCGGCACTGTTCAGCCCAACGACATTCTCGCGGCCATACGAAGCCTGGGTTTCGGCTGCGTCGTGGACGAGGCCTACATCTGCGAGATGGTCAGCTCCGTGATCAAGCACTACGCGGACAAGAACAAGTCCGGCTTCCCCTATATTTCGTCGATGTGCCCCGTTGTCACGCGGCTGATCCAGATGAGATTTCACGACCTGATCCACGCCATCATCCCGCTCCAGTCCCCGAGGGAGATCACGGCCCAGGAGCTCAAGCGAAAGTACTCGAAAAAGCTGGGCCTTCCGGAAGAGGACATAGGCGTGCTCTACATAACGCCCTGCTCGGCGAAGATCAACGCGATCAAGGACCCGCCTGCGAGGAAGAAGTCCACCATCGACGCCGCCATGGCGATCAAGGACATGTACATGCGGATCGCCAACAAGCTGTTCACGATCAGGGACAGTATCACTGAAGATGACGAGATGTACATGAGGGCGAGCGGGCTCGGCATCAGCTGGGGCATGGTAGGAGGGGAGATAGCCAATTTCGACCACAGCGAGTGCATCGCGGTTTCCGGCATAAGGGACGTCATCAAGATCCTCGAGGACATAGACAGGGGAAGGTTTTCCAACCTGCGCTACCTGGAATTGAGGGCATGCAGGGAAGGGTGCCTGGGCGGCAACCTGAACGTGGAGGACCGCTACGTGGCGAGAATGAACCTGATACGGCTGGTGGACATGTTCGGCAGTACTCCCAAGTTCGACAGGGAAAAGCTGATGCGGACCCACCAGAGCTACTTCTCCTTTGAAAAAGAGCCTTCTCCCATCAGGGAGACCGAGGCTCCCCTCAACCGCAGGAGGGACACGGCCATTGAAATGCTCAACAGGGTCATCGAGATCCACGGCAGCCTGAAACAGATCGACTGCGGGGCCTGCGGCTCGCCGGACTGCGCGACATTCGCGGAAGACGTTGTCCGGGAATACTCCACGCTGGACCAGTGTGTTTTCATCGGGAGGGACAAGAAATGAAACTTCGTGAAATAATTGAAAAGCTTGATTTCAAGGTGGTCAACGAATCCGACAACATGGACGTGAACATCAGGCGCGGGTATGCAAGCGACATGCTCAGCGATGTCATTGCCAACGTCGGGGCCGATGATGTCTGGATCACCATCCAGGCCCACCAGAACATCGTGGCCGTGGCCGTGCTCAAGGGAGTCGCGGCGATCATCATAGCGAACAAGAGGAATATCAACCAGGAAACGATCGCAAAGGCTAAGAGTGAAAACGTGGCCCTCATGCTCAGCGAGTTGCCGGTTTTCGAGATCGCTGGAAGGCTGTACGACATGGGGATCAGGGGGATCACGGAGCAATGAGCGCATTGCGGGAGTTCAGGGCGGACCTGCACGTCCATTCCTGCCTCTCGCCCTGTGCGGACATATTCATGACGCCCGCGAGGATAGCGAAGCGCGCCCGGGAGGCCGGATTGGACATGGTCGCCATCTGCGACCACAATTCCGCGGAGAACGCTCCCTACGGCGTGAAGGCCTGCGAGAGGTTGGAAGGGCTGAGCTTCCTGCCCGGCCTGGAAATCACGTCGGTGGAGGAAGTTCACGTCGTGGCGCTTTTCGCAGGCATCGCTGGCGCGCTGAAAATGCAGCGGGTTGTTTACGACAAGCTGACGAAGGCGCCCAACGACAGCGACATGTACGGCGACCAGATCATCGTAAACGAGGACGACGAGGTGGAGGGCTTCAACGGCAGGTTGCTGATCGGCTCCGTGGACATTGATTTGAAATCCCTGGTGGATCAGATTCACCGGCTGGACGGCATCGCCATTGCCGCGCACATAGACAAGACGTCGTTCGGGGTCGTGGGCCAGCTCGGGTTTATCCCCGAGGACGTTGACTTCGACGCTGTCGAGCTGTCCAGGTACGTGACGGACCGCAGCGAGGACTGGGAGCGGGAGGCGCAGAACAATTATTTCATGGGCCGCAGGTTTCCGATCCTGTTTTCCTCGGACGCCCACAGGCTCGAGGAAGTGGGAAAGCGAAGAACGATGTTTTTACTGAAATCGCCCGGGTTCGAGGAAATCAGGATGGCGCTCAAGGAGGTCGGCGGAAGAAAAGTACAGGCCCGGGAGACCTGAAGGCTTCCGGCTCAGGGGCAGGGGAGGCTTTAGCCTCCCGGTTCAAGGGTAGGGGAGGCTTTAGCCTCCCGTAAACAAAAAAGTCAAATGGAAGATCTGTCGCTGCACATACTCGATATCATGCAG
The DNA here is from genome assembly GCA_043813155.1 of Pseudomonadota bacterium. GTDB lineage: Bacteria > Myxococcota_A > Polyangia > DRWM01 > DRWM01 > JBDRLK01. Next base: position 9,904 of record JBDRLK010000353.1, read on the forward strand.
AATTCCGCGGAGCATGGCGCGGACACAATCGTTCTGCGAATCGAGGAGAACGCGGGCGACGACTTGCTCACGATCTCGATCCTGGACAATGGATCGGGAATGGACGAGAGCGCGGCGGCCAGGGTGACCGACCCGTTCTACACGTCCAAGGACAAGAGGGTCGGGCTCGGCGTCCCCCTGTTCAAGCAGGCGGCGCTGGCCGCGGGAGGCAGCTTCTCGATCGACTCGCAGGCCGGGAAGGGAACCGTGATCGAGGCGAGCTTCGACTATTCGAACATAGACCGCCAGCCCCTGGGCAATGTGGTGGACACGGTGATTTCCATACTCATCGCCTATCCCCATCTGCGGATTGTCTATACCCATGTGAAGGACGGGCAGGAGGCGGCCTTTGATTCCGAAGATTTCATGGAGCGCGCGGCAACGGCCGAGGGCGGGACCGCGGAGTACGCCGTGCTCTCCCTGATGAAAGGGGAATGGGAAAGCAGGCTCGGCGAAATAGGCGCCGGCGAATAATGCCCCGCCGGGCAGGGGAGCCTTCAGGCTCCCCTGCTTCGGGAGGCTAAAGCCTCCCCTACCCCCAAGGGGCTATAAACCACGGAGGACCAATAATGGCGAAATTGAAGATTGACGACCTCGACAGGATCAAGAAAAAAATGAAGGGTCAGATCCAGATCAGGGAGGGTGAGCACAGGGTGAAATTGACCATCCACATGGGAACCTGCGGCATTGCCGCGGGCGCGCGCCCCCTCATGACGAGGATGCTCAAGGAGCTTTCAGACCGCAACATCACCGATGTTCGCCTCACGAGCTCGGGGTGCGCGGGGCTGTGCAGCCAGGAGCCCATGGCCACGGTCGAGATCAAGGGAGAGGCGCCGGTGAAGTACATCTCCCTCGACGAGGATAAAATGGTGGAAATCCTGGAGAAGCATGTTATCGGCGGCCGGATCGTGGAAAAGCACATGCTGGCCATGGGCAGCGAAAAAGTCCACGTGTAACTTATATCTTGAATGGTGTGCGGGGCTTTAGCCCCGCCGAAGCGGCCCTGAAGGGCCGCACTGCGGAACGGAATGTTGGTGTGCGGGGCTTTAGCCCCGCCGAAGCGGCCCAGAAGGGCCGCACTGCGGAACGGAATGTTGTAGTGCGGGGCTTTAGCCCCGCCGAAGCGGCCCAGAAGGGCCGCACTACGGAACGGAATGGTGTAGTGCGGGGCTTTAGCCCCGCCGAAGCGGCCCTGAAGGGCCGCACTACGGCACCGAATTTAGTGAAGAGCCAGCATTTCAAGGAGGACCAGAAAATGCCGGAAGCAAAGTACAGGATAGAATGTCTCGTATGCGCGGGAACCAGCTGCGTCGCCGGGGGCTCGTTCGAGCTGAAAGGGGTGCTCGAAGAGTCGATCAAAAAATTCGAGCTCCGGGACGAGGTGAGGGTCACCACGACGGGGTGCAACGGGTTCTGCGCCGCGGGCCCGATCATCAGGGTCATGCCCGACGACGTGTTTTACCAGTTCGTCACCCCCGGGGACGTGGACAAGTTCGTGGAGGAGCATTTCATCAAGGGCAGGGTTTACAAGCCGCTGCTCTACGAGGAGGACGAGACCAGGCAGAAAGTCCCGATCATGAGCGACATCGGGTTCTTCAAGCACCAGACGCTGATCGTTCTTCGCAACAGGGGGCTGATCGATCCGGAGGTCATCGACGAATATATCGGCAGGGACGGGTACAGGGCCGTGGCCAAGGCGCTCACGCAGATGACGCCCGAGGACATCAGGGCGGAGATGAAGAAATCCGGCCTCAGGGGAAGGGGAGGAGCCGGCTTCCCCACGGCGCTGAAGTGGGAGTTCTGCGCCAAGGCGCAGGGCGATATCAAGTACATGCTCTGCAACGCGGACGAGGGAGACCCCGGCGCGTTCATGGACCGCAGCGTGCTGGAAAGCGACCCCCACGCCGTTCTCGAGGGAATGACCATCGGCGCAAAGGCCATCGGCTCTTCGGAGGGCTACATCTACGTGAGGGCGGAGTACCCGCTCGCGATCAAGAGGCTGCAGATCGCCATCAGGCAGGCGCTGGATTACGGCCTGCTCGGCGACAACATCCTGGACACGGGCTTCAACTTCCACCTCGACCTGTACTTCGGCGCCGGCGCTTTTGTCTGCGGCGAGGAGACGGCCCTCATGCGCTCCATCGAGGGCAAGCGGGGAACGCCGCGGCCCAGGCCGCCCTTCCCGGCGCACAAGGGGTTGTGGGACAGGCCGTCCGTCCTCAACAACGTGGAAACGCTGGCCAACGTCCCGCAGATCATTCAGAACGGCGGTGACTGGTACGCGAGCCTTGGGACCGAGCGAAGCAAGGGCACCAAGGTCTTCGCCCTGTCGGGCGCGGTCCAGAACATCGGCCTGGTGGAAATCCCCATGGGCGCGTCCATACGCACGCTGGTCTATGACATCGGCGGCGGCGCCAAGGCGGGCAAGCAGGTCAAGGCCATCCAGATGGGCGGGCCGTCGGGCGGGTGCATTCCCGAGAAAATATTCGACACGCAGATCGACTACGAGGAGATACAGAAGACCGGAGCCATCATGGGCTCGGGCGGCGTGGTGGTCATGGACGACACCACCTGCATGGTCGACCTGGCCAGGTTTTTCCTTGACTTCACTTCCGAGGAGTCCTGCGGCAAGTGCGTGCCCTGCAGGATCGGGACCAAGGTCATGCTCGATGTGCTGGACAAGATCATCGCGGGCAACGGCGAGATGGAAGACCTCGACAAGCTGGAAGACCTTGGCAGGGACATTGCCGCGGCAAGCCTTTGCGGCCTTGGCCAGACGGCGCCCAATCCCGTCCTTTCCACGCTCAGGTACTACAGGCACGAATACGAGGCCCACGTCAAGGAGCAGTACTGCCCGGCGGGCAAGTGCAAGCGCCTGTCGCCCACGCCTTGCCAGGCCGCCTGCCCCATCGGGTCGGACATCTCGAGCTACGTGTCGCTCATCGGGCACGGGCGGTACAATGACGCGCTGCAGGTCATTCTCGAGGATAACCCGCTGCCCGCGTCCCTGGGCAGGATCTGCGTTCACAAGTGCGAGGAAGGCTGCAGGCGGGCGGAGGTCGACACGCCCGTCTCCATCTGCGCCCTGAAGAGGGTCGCGGTGGACAAGGTTCCCGGCTACGTGGACGACGTCGAGCCCTGCGCCATAAGGTTCGACGAGAAAGTCGCCATCGTGGGCGCGGGCCCGGCGGGCGTCGCGGCGGCCTACGACCTGGTCCGCTACGGGTACGGCGTGACGATTTTCGACATGCTGAAGAAGGGCGGGGGCATGCTCAGGGCCGGGATTCCAGAATACAGGCTTCCGAGAAAGACCCTCGATGCCGAGCTGGGGAGGCTCGTGAAGATGGGCGTAAAATTCGAGTTCGGTAAAAAACTGGGCAAGGATTTTTCGCTGGGCAGCCTGCGCAAGCAGGGGTTCAAGGCGATCTTCATGGGCATCGGCGCCTACAAGGGAATGAAACTGCGGCTGGAGGGAGAGGACGAGGCCGGGGGGATTACGGACTGCATCGAGTTTCTCATGGAAAACAATCTCAAGGGCCACAAGAAGGCGGGCGACAAGGTGCTCGTCATCGGGGGCGGCAACGCGGCCATGGATGCCGCCCGCGTCTCCATACGCGTGGGCAGCGACGTGCGCCTGCTGTACCGCAGGACGCGCAAGGAGATGCCGGCGAACCCGGCCGAGATCGAGGCCGCCATCGAGGAAGGCGTGAACATGGAGCTGCTGGTGCAGCCCGTGGCGCTGCTCACGTCGAGCGGCAGGGTAAAGGGCCTCAAGTGCATCCGCAACGAGCTGGGCGAGCCGGACAAGAGCGGCAGGCGCAGGCCCGTGGCCATCGAGGGCAGCGAGTTCGACGTGGAGGCGGACGCCATCATCACGGCCATCGGGCAGTCTCCCGACCTGAGCTTCATCGGCAGCGGCTCGGGAGAGTTCGAGCTCAGCAGGTGGGGCACGATCAAGGTCGACCCCGATACCATGCAGACGAGCCAGAAGGACGTGTTCGCGGCCGGTGACGCGGTGACGGGCCCGGCCAGCGCCGTCGAAGCCATGGGAGGGGGAAGGCAGGCGGCTCACTCCATCCACTGCTTCCTGAGGGGCTTGCCCTTTGGCGTGTACAAGCATGCCAAGCCCATGAAGTTCCCGGAGCGTGTTCCGGTCAGGGAGGGAGAGCTCGACGGTCTCGAGAAGCCGAAGATGCCCCACATGTCCGTCGGGAAGAGGTGCAAGTGCTTCGACGAAGTGGAGCTCGGCCTGGATGAGAAAACCGCGATCATGGAAGCGAAACGGTGTCTTCGGTGCGATCTCCAGGCGGAGGAATAGAGGAAGCGTGCGCCTGAAAATCGCATGGTGCTGCGGGCCTTCGGCCCGCCCGACAATCGCATGGTGCTGCGGGCCCTCGGCCCGCCCGAAACACGAGGTGAGTAATGCAAGACAAGAATGAAAACATGATGACGCTGAAAATCGACGGCAAGGAAGTTTCGGTCCCCAGGGGCTCGACCATTCTCGACGCGGCGATCAAGGCGGGCGTCTTTATCCCCACGCTATGTCATGACCCGAGGCTCAAGCCGTTCGGCGCGTGCAGGATGTGCGTGGTGCAGGTCGAGGGGCGGGGGCCCAGGTTCGTCACGGCCTGCAGCACGCCGGCCGATCCCGACACCAACGTGATCACGACGAACGAAAGGATAGACAAGGCGCGAAGGACCGTCCTCGAGCTCCTGGCCGTGCACCACCCCGTTGACTGCCCTGTCTGCGACGCGGCCGGGGAATGCGAGTTCCAGAACCTCACGGCCTCCCTGAGGGGCACGGACCGCAGGAGGTTTGGCGGCGAGGAAAAGAGGTACGTGATCGACCGGCGCAATCCTCTCGTGGAAAGAAACCTCGCGCGCTGCATTGGATGCGGAAAATGCGTAAGGGTCTGCACGGAAGTGCAGGGAACGGCGGCCATCGATTTTCAGCACCGCGGTTTCGAGACGGGCATCGGCCCGGCCTTCCAGGAGCCGCTGGACTGCGATTTCTGCGGCCAGTGCGTGGACATCTGTCCCGTGGGCGCGCTCCAGAACAGGCAGTACAAGTACACCACGCGCTCGTGGCTGCTCAACAAGGTGCCCGCGGTCTGCTGCTTCTGCGGCGACGGGTGCTCCCTCGAGGTCGGCGTGGGGCAGAGAGGCGAGATCGTGCGCGCAAAGAGCCGCGCCGCCCTGGGGTTCAACGAGGGGAACCTGTGCCAGCGGGGCAGGTTCGGGCACGATGTCCTGACCAGCCCGGCCAGGATAAACGAGCCCATGATCAGGAAGGACGGCAGCCTCATGGCCGTGGGGTGGAAGGATGCGCAGGCCAAAGCGGCCTCGGAGCTGGACAGGATAAAGTCGAAGCACGGCGAGGGGTCCGTCGGTTTCATGGTGGGCGGACGGGTGGACAACGAGTCGCTGCTGGTGCTTTCGCGGTTTGCGGGCGAGGTCATGAAGTCCGGAAACATCGCGAGCACGACGATGCGCCGCTACCGGGACTGGATCGACACGGCCCGCGAGGTCTGGGGCGTCGCGCCGCCCGCCATGGCCCCGGCCCGGGCCCTCGAGTCCGACCTGATCCTGGTCCTGGAATCGGAGATCAACGCCACGAACCCGCTCACGTGGATCAATATCCGCAAGGCGCAGATGCAGAGGGAGGCGGCGCTGGTCGTGGCGGACAGCAGGCGGACCAAGACGGGCTGGCGCGCGGGGAAATTTTTCGCCGTCGCGCCGGGAGGCTCGACCGAGCTTCTGCTGCGGGTTGTCGCGTCCATGGTGATCAAGGGTCTCGTGGACAGGGGCAAGCTGGGAGCCGTCGAGGGGTTTGACAAGTTCACGCGCGAGGCATCGGCGGCAAAGTCGGCATTGACCGAGGGCATCGAGCACACCGACGTCGGCTGGCTCGCCAACGCGCTGGCCGGGGCCGAGAACCCGCTCATCGTCCTCACGCTCGACTCGATGGAGAACATGAAGTCGAAGCCTCTCGTCAGGGCGGCGGCCGACCTCATGGTGCTCCTGGGCAAGGGCCCGGAGAACATCATGGTGCCCATGCCCGAGGCGAACATGCGGGGGCTCGTGGACAGCGGCCTTGCGGCCGGCGAGGGCGCCCGGGACGCGGCGCTTTTCATGAAGGATATTTCGGACGGAAAAATCAAGGCGCTTTACGTGATCGGCGACGATCCGCTCTCGCGGCTGCCGGACCCGGCGGCCGTGGAAAAGGCTTTGGCGAGCCTCGAGCTCCTCGTGGTCCAGGACATCGTGCTGGGCCCCACGGCCAACATGGCCGACATTATCCTTCCGTCGGCGGGCTGGAGCGAGCACGAGGGGAGCTTCACCTGCTCGAGCGGCGTGATCCAGGCTTTTGACAGGGCCGTCAATCCCGTGGGCGAGGCTGAAGCGGACTGGAAGATAATCAGCGGGATCAGCGCCAGGATGGGCTTTGATTTCGGTTATAAAACAGTTGAGTCGATACGCAAGGATTACCTGGAGAAGTGGTACCCGGGTAAAAAGATCCTCAAGCCCGGCCTCTTCTCGTACGCGGAGCCGGGGCCTGCCGGGGAAGCCAAAGAGCCGGCAACGGGCAAGTTCATCGAGACGGGGTTCAAGGCAGCGCAGGCCACGCTCATCGCAAAGGAGCTGCAGCTCCAGACCGGGCCCATGCGCGGCCACAGCGGCGTCCTGTCCACCTACTCCGCGGCCATCACCTCGGTGTTCGGGGAGCCGAGGGCGCTCATCAACCCCGCCGACGCAAAAGCCCTTGGCGTGGAGGACGGCGGCAGCGTCAACGTCAAGTCCACGGCCGGCGACATCAGCGTGCGCGTGAAGGTGGACCACGAGATCCGCAAGGGCGTTATTTTCATCCCCGCGCATTTCAGCGAGCCGCCCGTTCTGAGCCTGGTTCCGCCCGACGCCTACGCCGGCGGCGCGCCGGTCAAGGTCACGGTCACGCCCTTCAAGCTGCCGGCCAGGGCCTGCGAGGCCGCCGCCGCGTCCGCCGTATCCTCGAGCTGACGGCCCTGCCGGTCACGAAAATGCATCCGGGTACATTCAGGAGTGCAGGAAGTCCAATGACTTTCAGAACATGGATGGCATCGTACAGGGATGGCATGGCTATTTCTGTCCACGACAGGAATGAATGGACCGGGAGCCTGAGGGCTCGCGGCCGCACGGGATATCGACCGGCACCGGCAATTGGAAAATCCAGGTTGATTAAATTCCTTTTCGACTTCATAATCATTGTTGATGAATAGGTACACCGCTGTCTGCCTGATTGCTCTGTTTTTTCCGGCCGTCTCGTCCTGCGCCTTGGGCTGGGAGGAGGGAGGAGACGCCCAGGACGCCCCGGTCGAGCCAGGCGACCCCGATTCGCTGGATTTCACCTACGACTGGCTGCCGGACGCGCCGGCCGATATGCCGGCGGACGCGCCTTTCGACATGCCGGCGGACGCGCCGGTCGACACTCCCGCCTCCGACTGCCCGGCGGGGCAGACCTGGTGCGCCGGCGCGTGCGTGAGCACGGCGTCGGACAGGAACAACTGCGGGACCTGCGGGAACGTGTGCCTCGGGGCGCTGCACGCCGACCCGGTTTGCGAGGACGGGGAATGCGGCACCACGTGCCAGGCGGGGTGGGCGGACCTTGACGGCGACGGCGCGTGCGAGTCGGACTGCGTTCCGGCCGACGAGATATGCAACGGGATCGATGACGACTGCGACACCCTGTGCGACGACGGTTTTGAATGCTGCCTGGGCGACGGGCGCGGCTGCACCACGTCCTGCAGCACGGCGGGCACGCAGTCCTGCCTGGCGGGCTGCGCCTGGACCGCCTGCGAGCCGCCGGACGAGACGTGCAACGGCATGGACGATGACTGCGACACGCTCTGCGACGAAGGGTCCGACTGCTGCCAGGGCCTGGTGGGCGCATCGTGCACGAACCCCGCGGGCGTGTCCGGCACGCGAAACTGCGGAGCAGGCTGCGCGTGGTCGGCATGCTGCGCGGCCGCCGAGACCTGCGGGAACAGCTACGATGACGACTGCGACACTGTTGCCGACGACGGCTGCTCCACGGGAGGCGACTGCGAGGAAGTGGTCGACTCCGACTGGGGCGCGGGGCCGTCGGGGTGCTCCGCAGGGAACCAGAGGTGCTCGGGCGGGAGCTGCATTACCTGCGAGTCGGCGGGCGGCTACTTCAGCACGTACTGCTGGTTCGAGGGCGGCTGGGGAGAGACGTGCACGCAGGTGTGCTCCGCAAAGAGCGGGGTCGTCCACCCCCAGTGCACATGGGGCGCGGACTATGACTTCTGCGACGTGTGCCAGCATTTCACGGGCACATCCGAATCCTGCACGGCGGCCGACCCCTCGGGACCGGTCTACGCGGCCTATCTGTGGAACGAGTGCTGGGCCTTTTTCCGCGTTGACGGCACGGGCGACTGCAACAAGATATTCGACTGGATGAAGCGTTACTGCGCCTGCAGGCGCTGACAATTTCAATGACAAGCACACCTGTCCCGGGTCCGGGGGACACGCTTTCTGCAGGAACCCCATTAAAGAGCCGAACCTTTTTCCTGTTGTCAGCGATAGGCTTGATGCTGTATGGTATTAGAAGGCAATGTAAAAGGGGAGAGCCCATGAGCAGTGATGACGGGAATCGCGGGTCGGCGGGCGAAAGCGCCGCGCGGCTGCAGGACTTTCTGGCGAAGTGTCCCGACGGCATGATCGTCGCGGACAAAGAAAGGAAGGTTCGTTTCATCAATCCGGCGGCCCTGTCCATCCTGGGCTATGAAAGGGAAGACCTGGAGGGCATGCCGCTGCCTTACCCCGTCGAGCCGGGCCGCACGAGCGAGATTTCCATAGAGCGCTGGCACGGCGTCATGGCCACGGTGAGAATGCGCGTGGTGAATGTTGAATGGGAAGGCGAGCAGGCGTATCTCGTTCTCATCCACGACATTACCGATCGCAAGCGTGAGGAGCAGGACCTGCGCGAAGAGCGGGATTTCAGCGCCAGCCTGGTGCAGAATTCTCCGGCCTTTTTCGCCGCCATTTCCCCCGAAGGCAGGATCCTGATGATGAACGACGCCATGGTCCAGGGGCTGGGATACACGCTGGACGAGGTCCTGGGCGAGGACTACCCTGAAATGTTTCTTTCAGGCGACGAGCGTGAGAGGATGAGCGCGGTTTTCGAGAGCCTGGGAAGGCTGAACAAACCGTCCGTTTCGATCAATCGCGTGACGGCGAAAGACGGGCGGGACCTTCTCGTGGAGTGGCACATCAAGCCCGTGCTGCGCAGCAGCGGGGACATCCATTATTTCCTGAACATGGGAATCGACATCACGGAGCGCCGGCGGGCCGAGGCTCGGCTCAAGGAGAGCGAAGCGCGCTATCGAAGCCTGCTGGAAGCGACCTTCGAGGGCGTCGCGGTTCATGAAAAGGGCACGGTCCTGGACGTCAACAGGGCATTTGAGGACATGTTCGGATACGCTCACGCGCAGGCCGGGGGAATGGCGGTCATGGATTTAATCGCGCAGGAGTCCAGGGAGCGCGTTGTGGGCTGCATGCGGGAGAAAGGGGACGAGCCTTTTGAGGCAATTTGCAGGAAAAGGGACGGCAGCCTGTTTCATGCCGAGATCAGGGAGAAATCGCACACCTACAAGGGCCGGCCCGTGCGCGTGATCATTCTGCGGGACATCACGGAGCTCGTAAGGCTGCGCGAGAGGCTGCTCGCGCTTTCTCACGTGGACGAGCTGACGAGCCTTTCCAACCGGCGCGGGTTTCAGCTTCTTGCACAGCAGCAGATCAGGATGGCCAAACGCACGAAAAAAGGCCTGGTCCTTCTTTTCATCGACCTGGACGGGCTCAAGGCCATCAACGATACGCTGGGCCACGGAGAGGGTGACCTTGCCCTTGTGGACACGGCCAATATCCTGAGAACGACCATGCGCGGGTCGGACATCATTGCCAGGCTGGGCGGGGATGAATTCGTGATCCTGGCCATCGAGGCCGTGGAAAACAGCGTGGAGATCATTACGCAGCGACTGGAAAGCAATCTTATCAGCCATAACGCGAAGGGGGAGCGCCGTTTTACGCTGTCGCTGAGCATGGGATCCTCGTATTACGATCCTGAAAAATCCGGCTCGATCGAAGATCTGCTCCACGAGGCGGACAGGATGATGTACGAGCACAAGCGGCATAAAAAAGCAGGGAGCGCCTGATTTTCTGTTGCAAAGATAGTGCAAAGCACTTAGCATATGAGTGCAGGCGGAAAAAATCAGCTCGAGGAATAATAATGGGAAAAATTTTATTGCTCACGATCTGTTCTTTCATAGCCGTGATGGCGATCGGCTGTAACTGGGGTCTTCAGACATCGGGAGGGGACGCGTCGGATGACACGGAGTCCGACGTGACGGCCGACGGCGTTGATGGTGTAACGGATGCTCCCGATGACGGCGACGCGGCGGATGACGGCGCTCCGGGAGACCCTGATGCCGCAGACCCGGATATTTCCGATGAAGGGGTCGAAGACCCGGTCGAGGATTCCGTCGAGGATTCCGTCGAGGACCCGGTCGAGGACCCGGTCGAGGATTCCGTCGAAGACCCTGTGGAGGACACGCTGGAAGACCCTGTCGAGGATCCCATCGAAGAGGACCCTGTCGAAGAGGACCCGGTCGAGGACCCGGTCGAAGAGGACCCGGGCATGGAGCCGGATGGAGGAACGGATTGCGGTAATGGTGAGGTGGAGCCCGGCGAAGAGTGCGACGACGGATCGGGCTTCTGCGTGGACTGCGTGCTGACCGCGCCCGAGGGCTGGGTCGCGTGCACGGATTCCGAGGGCAACAAGGCATTTCTCCTGATCGAGGACTGGGCCGGCAATCACAGCGCCAATGCCTACGGCGACCACTGCCGTACGATTATCGAAGGCTATTCGCCCGAAGGCTTTGCCTATTACGGCCTTGCCGTGCTGTCCGACGAGCAGATCTGGGACTGCATCCGCCCCCATCTGAGCCCCAGCCAGTCCTACTTTATCGGCCTGCGCCAGGACAGGGGCGCGGGCGATTACGGCGAGCCGGCCGGCGGCTGGTACTGGGTGGGCTACGACGGCGAGGGCTGGAACAATGTCTCGGGCTTCGATCACGACAACACGTTTCTTGCCGGCAGCTTTGACAACGGCGGGGGATCGGGCGAGGCGGATTGCGGCAGGATCAGCCGCAGCGGCGCCTCCTGGGTGTTCATGGACTATACCTGCGGCGACGCAACGGCCTGGCCCGGCATCTGCATGATCCAATACTAGACGAAGCCTTTCTCCTCCAGGCCGCTGCGAGCTGCTCCCTATGGCCTGTAGTGCGGCCCTTCATGGGCCGCTGCGAGCTGCGGCGGGGCTGCGAGCCCCGCACCACTGCCCCTTCTTGGCGGACGTCTGGACGATTTTCAGCAAAGAATGTATCCTGTTATGAAAATCAGGAGGGTTTTTATGCTCCACAACCTCAGCAGGGACAGGGAGGCGATCGTCACGGAGGTGAAATCCAGGATCGTCGAGGAGATAAGGGAAAAAGATTCCGACAGGCTCCTGGAGGTCATCAACGACACGCTGTACCAGGAACGCGAAAGGCTGCGCAGGCACTCCCACCTCTACACCAATCCGGGAAAAGACAGGAGTTTTTACAAGAGGCTTTCAAAGGGCCTGGGCAACCTGTCGGACAAGCAGCTCATGAACGTGCTCGGCGACCTCGTGCACAATTACATCGATGAAATCGTCGGCAATTTCAACCGGCTCATGTACGGGATCGCAACCCACGCCATACCGGGCGGCCTCACCTTCATGCTCAACACCATGTCCCCGTTTCGCATCTTCAAGAACTTTCCCGCCATCCCCTCGGTTGACGGCACGCTGCTCGTCAGCGGCCGCCTGGACAAGCTCCGGAGGCTTAAGGAAAAGGGAGGCGTTCTCGTCCATGTTCCCGAGCACCAGAGCAACCTGGACTCCCCGGTCCTGGGGTATTCGATCTACAAGGCTGCGCTGCCGCCCGTGATGTACGGGGCGGGCTACAACCTGTTCCAGATGCCCCTGTTCCCGTTTTTCATGGGCAAGCTGGGCGCCTACAGGGTCGACAGGCTGAAGACATCGTCCCTCTACAAGCGGATCCTGAAGGAATACGCCACCGTGACCCTGGAGTTCGGCTACGATCACCTGTTTTTTCCCGGCGGGACGCGAAGCCGGTCCGGCGGCATAGAGACCAGGCTGAAGAAGGGGCTTCTCGGCACGGCCCTGAAAGCCTATGTCTCGTGCAGGAAGCAGAACAAGGGCAAGAGGTTTTACATCGTCCCCATCACGGTATCGTACCACCTGACCCTCGAGGCGTCCACGCTGATAGAGGACTACCTGAAGGAGAAGGGCAAGAGCAGGTACATCATCATCGACGACGAATCCTCGAAACCCGCCGTGATTCTGAATTTCATGAGCCGCCTCATTTCGCTCGAGGGCAGGATACACGTGCACTTCTGCGATCCCCTCGATCCATTCGGAAACAGCGTGGACGACGACGGCAACTCGCTCGACGGGAGGGGCAGGGTGGTGGACATCGACGGCTACATCACGAGGGACGGCAGGGTCGTGCACGACGGCCAGCGGGACACGGTCTACACGAACGAGCTCGAAAAGAGGATTGTCGCATCCTACTTTGACAATACGATCCTTCTCGTGACGCACGTGGCGGCCCACGTCATGCTGCGGCTCCTGAGGAAAAAGTCCCAGTCCGGCGACCTGTTCAAGTTTCTTCGGGAAGAGTCCACCACCGGCTCGGTCCCGTCCGACGAGATGGAGGCCGGCCTGGGAAGCGTTCTCGATCAGCTCCGGCGCATGGAGCGGGAGGGCAGGGTGAAGCTCGAGCCGGCGCTGATGCAGGACGGCGCTTTCGACGTCCTGATGAGCGCGCTGAAGTATTTCGGGGTGTATCACCGCGACCCGGTCATCCAGAGGAAAGGGAACCGGCTGTTCACGCGGGACCCCAACCTGCTTTACTACTATCACAACAGGTTAACAGGATACGATCTGGAGGTGGCATCGTGACGCACGCCAAGCCAATCGGTGTTCTCGGTACCGGGATGTTCGGCACGGTCATCAGCGGTCTTCTTCTGAAGAACGGAAACCGCGTGCTCATGTGGGGGCCCGACAGGGACGTGCTGGACGAGCTGTCGACCGAGGGGAAAAACACAAGGTATCTTCCCGACTACAAGCTGGATTCCAGGCCTTCCGTGACCATGTCCCTGGGCGAGGTCTGCGCCGGGTGCGACATCATGTTTTCGGTCCTGCCCGCCGGGGCGGTGCGGGGCGTGATGGCCGAGCTGGGAAGCTTCGCCAAAACCCATCAGATCATGGTGAGCTGCACCAAGGGGCTGGAGTACGAGACGCTCAGCAGGATGACCCAGGTCATCAGGGAGGAGACGCCCCTGAGAAAGGTGGGCGCCCTGTCCGGGCCCAACCTGGCCGGGGAGATCGCGGCCGGCGCTCCCACCTCCACGGTCATCGCTTCCGAGCTCGACGAGGTGATCGAGGAAGTGCACGCCGTCCTGAACAGCAAATACTTCAGGGTGTTCGGGAGCCACGACCCGGTGGGCGTCGAGTTCTGCGGTTCCCTCAAGAACATCTACGCCATCGCGTCGGGCGCTGCGAGCGGCCTCGGCTACGGGCTCAACACGCGCTCATTCCTGCTCACCAAGGCCCTGAAGGAGATGCAGTTCTTTTCCCTGAAGTTCGATGCCCACAAGGAAACGTTCCTGGGCATTGCCGGCGTGGGCGACCTCATCGCCACGGCCCTGAGCGGGCTTTCGCGAAATTTCCGCTTCGGCGTGCTCGTGGCCGAGGGGAAGACGGGGGAGGAGGCGCTTGCCGCCGTCGGGGACACGGTCGAAGGGTATCACACGGTCAAGGCGCTTTATCATTTCGTGCGCGAGCGCGGGTTCAGGATGCCCATTGCCGAGACCGTGTACAACGTTGTCTACAAGGGCCGGGACACGTCCGTGGCCGTGGAGAAGCTGCTGCGCATCAACGTGATGTACGAGACCGAGCTGTATGTATAAATTTTTTCTACAGGACGACTTTGACTATTCCCTGCTGGGCAAGCCTCCCGTCATCTTCATCTCCGACATCGACGAGACCTATCTGCAGACGGACTTCAAGAGCCTCAAGGGGCTTTGCACGGCGGCGGTGCAGTTCGCCGTGGACAAGATCACCTACCCCGACATGTCGCTTTTTTACAGGACGGTCCGCAGGGCACGCGCCAGCGCGCTGTACTTCATCTCGTCCAGCCCCGTGCAGCTGCGGGGCATCATGCTCAAAAAGTTTCTTCTCGAGGAGGTTCCGTGCGACGGCATCGTCCTGAGGGACACCGTCCGCCTTGTCCTGGCCGGCCACGGCGACGAGGTGCGCAACCCTTTCGGGTACAAGCTGCTGGCCGTCCTGACGCTCATGAAATCGTTTCCACGCGCCTCGCGCCTCGTCTTTCTCGGCGATGACACGGAATCGGACAGCGCGGTGTACGAGAGCATCAAGGCGCTTGCCGACGGCTCGCTCGGCCTCGGGGGGCTGCGGGGCCGGCTGGAGGAGAGGCAAATCCACCCGGATCACGTGGCCCAGGTGCTGGGAGAGCTCGACGACCTGCCGGTCAGGGGGTTCGACGTGGCGGGGATATTCATACGCAGGACGGGCCACGGCACGGCGGACAGCAATCCGCCGCAGATGGGCCTCAGCTCGATTGTCTTCGAGCACCCGCGCGCGATCATCGAGGTGCTGCTGTCGCGCGGCGTCATCACCGGAGAGCAGGCCGCCTGGTTCGAGCGCCGCGCCGTGGCCTGACATAAAGGGGAAAGCCATGCCGGGATACACGGTCACGTACAAGAATAAAAAGTTCAGAAAAGAGAAGGTCGAGCTCGACGGGAAGGTGTTTGTCGGCTGCGAGTTCGACGAGTGCATCATCATCCTGGAAACAGGCGAGACCGATCTTCGAAACTGCCGCATTAATAAATGCCGGCTCATGCTCAAGGGCGCCGCCTACACGGTCGCAAAAATCATCAAGCTGTTTTCCGGCCAGGCCCCCCTGAAAGTCCTGGACCTGGACGAGCCGCTCTTCGAGAAAAAACCGGACGAATAGCGTTCTTCTCCCCCGACGGGTAGGGGCGGCTTTAGCCGCCCGTTTCCCCCGACGGGTAGGGGCGGCTTTAGCCGCCCGTTTCCCGGGAGCCTAAAGGCTCCCCTACCCGGGGTATTTATACGATGGCTTCCATCGCCCGGCTCCAGGCGACGGTTCCTTCATGAAATATTTATTTGGCCCGCGGATTATATCCAGTGGAGGCCCGCGAATCGGCAATGAGAGTAAAAAAAACACTGGCCGTCATGGCATCGGCCTGCGGCGGTCTCCTGGGATTGCTGACGATTATTTTCCTGATCGTGTTTGTCTTCGTGTCCCCCTATCGACTGGCGCGCCTTCGCTTTCTCCTTGCCAATCCCGAGCATATCCTTTCGATAAGCCCCCTGTTGCTGGCCGCGGCCATCCTGGGCGCGGGGCTGATTCTTTTCAGCGCGGGTTTCCTGACAAAGGAGATTTACAGCCACATCCATGATGGAGCGGAAAAATGAAACACCTGATTCTCATGGCCGCGCTCTTTTCCCTCGGCGCGTGCAAAGCCGGAAAAAACAGCGAGGCGCCCGCCTCTCCTGTCTGGATCGGCACGCCGGCGGAAGAAAGCGACTGGCGCTATCGCTACATTATCGAGGCAAACGGGGAGTGGAAATCCGGGACGGTGGAGTACGAGAAGGACGGCGCATGGCAGGAAATCGGCGCTCTTTCGGACATGGTCCGCGAGGGCGACACGATCACCTGCAGGGGGCCGCTGGGCGAGCCGGGCAAGTCATTCGACATGAACTACTATTTCGACATCCTGGAAAAGACCGACACCTCCATGAAGGTGCGCATGACCTGCGACGCTTTCGACAGCCGTTCCGAAATCCTGCTCTTTGAAAAGACCGCGCATCATCCCTGATCGGCCGATTCATCCGTTTCAAAGTTTTTTTTGCATTGCGTGGCCTTATCCGGCACTGTAAAATGAAAGCAACGGACACGGCACAGGTTGGGAGGCAGCAATGAAGGCAAGCGCCAAAATCAGCGTCATGGCGGCGGGATTCTTCCTGCTCATGCCCATGGATGCGCCGGCGGCGTCGGCCGGCGCTGAAACAGCCATGGTAAAAGTGAGGCCCGGCGACGCGGCGCCGGAAGCCTTCTCCATTGCCATCGAGGCTGCAAAAAACGAGTTCGAGCCTTTCCAGGTCATTGTGGACGGCGGCGAAGGCGGCGTCCTGGGCGTGACCGCGGAAGCATCCGATCTCGTGGGGCCGGGCGGGGCGATTATTCCCGCGGGCGAGGTCATGCTGTACCGCGAGGGGCTTTACGCGGTCGTCGTCCCATCGAACATCGAGGGGGCCGTTGGGCCATGGCCCGATCCTCTCATACCCGGGGTCGACGCCTACTTCGATGAGACGCGAAACGCCTTTCCCTTTGACGTGCCGGCACGCGAGCTGCGCGGGATATGGGTTGAAGTATTCGTGCCGCCCGGCGCAACGGCCGGCGCGTACACCGGGACCGTCAGCGTGAGCGGCACCGGCCTGCCTGAAACGTCCATTGCCGTCAATCTTCTCGTGCGCGGCTTCGAGATTCCCTCCACGGCCACGCTCAAGTCGGCATTCGGCGTGCGCTGGAACGTGTGCGCGTCCCACCTGGGCTCGTACGAGGCGTGCGGCGACGCCGGCATCGAGCAGTACCAGGTGATGTACGGGCAGGCCGCGCTGGACCATCGCGTGACCCTGGAGTCCGTGGTCTACTACGGGCCGGACGGGACCGACTGGACGAGGTTCGATGCAACCTACGGCCCCATGCTCGACGGCACGGCCGGCACGCGCCTGGGCGGGGCGCGGCTGACGACACTTCGCGTCATGACGGGGGACACGGAAGAGATGGCCCTGTGGCACGATCATTTCGAGGAAAAGGGCTGGCTCGATCGGCTTTTCGACTATACCTGCGACGAGCCGCCCGCGGGCTGCGGGTGGGACGAGATCCCGGCAAGGGCGGCCGCAGCCCACGGCGCGGGCATCCGCACGCTCGTGACCACGGATATCGACGAGGTCAACGACCGCGGCCTGCACGACGACATAGACATTCTCGTGCCCGTCGTCAATTATATGCACCCGAGGGACGAATCGAGCCGCCGGCCCGGCTATGACGATTTTATTGCCGCGAGCGAGGACAAAGAGCTGTGGATGTACCAGTCCTGCATGTCGCACGGCTGCGGAGACGGCTGCGTGGAGACGGCCGGCGACTGGTACACGGGCTGGCCCTCGTACATGATCGACACCTCGGCCCTGCAGAACAGGGCCATGCAGTGGATCGCGTTCATCTACGACGTTGGGGGCGAGCTCTACTTTGCGACCACCCATGATCTTCCCACGGCCTGGGACGACCAGTGCGATTTTTCCGGGAACGGCGACGGCACGCTTTTTTATCCAGGCACGCCGGATCGCATCGGCGGCTCCAGCCACATCCCCGTGGAGTCGATCCGGCTCAAGCTCATTCGCGAAGGAATGGAGGACTTCGAGTACCTGGGCCTCCTGTGCTCCCTCGGTGACTGCGAGTCCGCCAGGGAGGAGGCGGGCGGGCTGTTCCCCGCGCCCTACCGGGTTACGTCAGCCTCGCCCGACGACCTCTATGCGGCAAGGACTCGGATTGCCGACCGCATCGAGGCAATCCTGTCCACCGGTCCAACGGAAGAAGAGCCGGACGCGGCAGAAGGCGCGCCCGACGCCGTGGAAGCAGTGGACATTGTCGAAACCGTGGAAGGAGAGGAGCCGCCCGATGCGGCCGAGGCAATGGACGGCGAAACTTCTGCCGACGTTGCGCAGGACGCGGCTGTCGATGATGCAGGCGATGACGGCCCCGGCGATTCTGACGGGGGAGGCTGCGGGTGCAGGGTGGTCCCGTAACGGCACATCAGGGCTTGATCGAACCGGAATGAAGCTATAGAGTGAGGAAAACCAAAGAGGAGGACTAACCCATGAGCCGGACACCCTTTCAGGAATTCGCGGGCAGGATGATGCACCCTGACTCCGAGTTCATCCCGAAGATCCTCGAGAGCATGATCAGCGAGGACCAGATGAAGCTGCTGCTCGCGCTTCCCGGGAGCGCCGGGGCCATGGCGGAAAAAACGGGCAGGCCGGCGCAGGAGGTGCAGGCCGAGCTCGACGACATGTTCCGCAAGGGCCTGGCCTTCAAGAAGAAGAAGGAAGGCGTGGTCAGCTGGCGCGGCCCTATGCACATTGCGCAGTTTCACGACGCGTCCATCCTGTGGCCCGGGGCGCCGCCCGGGTTTTACGACCTGTGGCAGCAGTACATGGACAGGGAATGGCCGAACCTGGCGCCCATGATCGGCGGTTTTCTTCCGCGGCCCATCACGCGGGTCGTCCCGGTCGGCCGGAGCATCGAAACCGGAAAGGCGCAGGTGCTGGCGCCCGAGAGTATCAGGGAGCTCATCGATAGCGCAATGCGCATCGCCGTGACAAAGTGCACGTGCCGCCTGACCATGAGAAAATGCGACGCGCCGGTCGAGGTCTGCCTGCAGATCAACAAGGGCGCAGACTACACGGTGGAGCGCGGTTCGGGCCGCGAGATAACGAAAGAGGAAGCGCACGCCGTCGTGAAACAGGTTCAGGAGGCCGGCCTGGTCCACGTGACCATGAACAACACGCGCGCCGGGCATTTTATCTGCAACTGCTGCTCCTGCTGCTGCCAGGCGTTCTCGCAGCTGATCGCGCAGGACGTCAAGCTTTGCGACCCCAGCCGCTACAGGCCCGAGACCAGCGCGGACCTGTGCAAGGGCTGCGCCGCGTGCGAGGAGCGGTGTCTTTTCGGCGCCATCAAGGTGGGGGACAACGAGATATCGGCCGTGAGCGCCGGGAAATGCCTGGGATGCGGCCAGTGCTCGGTCGGCTGCCCGGAAAGCGCCCTTACCATGATCGAGGTTCGCAAGCCCGATTTCATCCCGGCCTAGCTTTCTTATTCAGGGCAAATATATTCGAAAACAGCCCCCAGTCGCCGCCGAAAAAGCGTTGAGGGGTTTTTGCTCCCAGGACCGTGAAATCGCCGCTCGTGCTTTCGATGATCGACACGGGCAGGCCGTAGTCGTCGCCGGTCAGGATCTGTATCCATGTTTCCCGGCCGGATATGGCGGGAGGATCCTGGTGTGTGTCGAATTCCATTCTGCTGCTCGCGTAGCATCCTGCAAGGACGCATGCGAACGGGATCGCGATATGTAAGGGGGATTTCATGTTCCTCCGCCATTCAACCATTCGTTGAGTTTCATTATGAAACCTGGAAAAGGAAAAAACAAAAACAATCGGCTGGATCGCTCATGTATTGACGAGGCACGGAATTTGGAAAACGCGCTCAGATCTCGGCTTTCCTGAATTTTTCCTGGAGCTCGATGATTTCCGGGGGGTAGTGCATGCGGAAGAGGTTTCCCTGGTAGAGCCATTCGAGGCGCTTCCTGTATGATTTGCGCTGATAGGCTTTGAGCGTTTCGCGGCTCAGGTGGTAGCTGAAACCGCGGAGCTCAGGTTTTCTTTTTTTCATTTTCCCCCCTAAAGCTTAGGCTCCCTGAACTCGCCGTACACGTCCTTGAGCACGCTCGTGATCTCGCCCACCGTGGCATAGGCGCGGACCGCGTCCTTGATAAAGGGCATGAGGTTCTCGCTGCCCCCGGCCTTTTCCCGGATAACGGCAAGGCACTTTCCGACGTCGCCGGCATTCCTTTGGCTTTTCACCTTTGAGAGTGTCTCGATCTGCCTTTTGCGCATGCTTTCGTCGTGCCTGTAGATTTCAACGGGCATGGCTTCCTCTCCGGACACGTACTTGTTCACGCCCACGCGCACGACGTCGCCTCTCTTGATCGCGAGCTCTTCTTCATAGGCCTGGCGCGCTATTTTGCTCTGGATGTACCCGCTGCTCACGGCCTTGACGATGCCGCCGGCCCGTTCGATCTCTTCCATGGCGGCCAGGATCTTCTTCTCCATTTCCGAGGTCAGGCTCTCCACGTACCAGGAGCCGGCCAGCGGGTCGACCGTGTCCGAGGCCCCGCTTTCCTCGGCCACGATCTGCATGGTCCGCAGGCCGATGACGGAGGCCTGCTCGCTGGGTATGGTGAAAGCCTCGTCATAGCAGCACAGCGCCATGGTCTGGGTCCCGCTGAGCGCGCTGGCGAGCGCGTAGATGGTCGAGCGTATGATATTGTTGAGCGGCTGCTGCCGGGTCAGGCCGCCGCCGCCGCCGCCCGCGATCA
Organism: Pseudomonadota bacterium; assembly: GCA_043813155.1. GTDB lineage: Bacteria > Myxococcota_A > Polyangia > DRWM01 > DRWM01 > JBDRLK01. The sequence goes on from JBDRLK010000353.1 coordinate 30,316, forward strand.
TCCTGATCTGCATGCTCCGGGGGTTTTTGGCCCCCAGGTCTTCTTTCATCACGCGGGCAAAAACCCTGCGGCCGGCGCGGAACTTGGCCACCTGCTCGAACAGGCCGCCGTGGATGTCGAAGTTGAAGCTGAGGCGCGGGGCAAAGGTGTCCACGTCCATGCCCCGGCCCATCACGTGCCGCGCGTAGGCTTTGGCGATGAGCACGCCGCAGGCCATCTCCTGGGCCGGCGTCGCCCCTGATTCGCGGATGTGGTACCCGCACACGCTGACCGGGCTGTAGAGCGGCAGGTTTTTCGCACAGTACTCGATCGTGTCGCCGATGAGCTTGATGGACGGCTCGACCGGGAAGATCCACGCGCCCCTTCCGATGTATTCCTTGAGAATGTCGTTCTGCGTGGTGCCGCGGATGTTTTCCGGCGGCACGGACTGCTTTTCCGCCGTGATCTCGTGCATGGCGATCATGATCGAGGCAACGGCGTTGATGGTGAGCGCGGTGGAGACCCTGCCCAGGTCGATGCCCTTGAAAGCCTGCTCGAAATCCGCGAGCGTGTCCACGGCCATGCCCACCCTGCCGACCTCGCCCTCGGCCCTCGGGTCGTCGCTGTCCAGGCCGTTCTGCGTGGGAAGGTCGAAGGCCACGTTCAGGGCGGTCTGGCCCTGGTTGATCAACGTGTGGAACCTTGCGTTCGTTTCCCGGGGCGTGCCGAACCCCGCGTACTGGCGCATGGTGAAGGGATGGGCCCTGTACATGTACTTGTGGATGCCGCGCGTAAAGGGGTAGCTGCCCGGCGCCCCGATGTCCTGCTCCACGTTCAGGTCCGCGATGTCCTCGGGAGTGTACACGGGCTTGATCGCGATGCCGGATTCGTTGACTACATCCTTAATTTTAATATCCTTACTTTTGCCTTTCTTATCCACCGATTTTCTCCCTAATAAAATCAACGATATCTTCAATCGAGCTTCCCACCGGGAAAATGCCTTCAATGCCCGTTTCCCTGAGCTTCTCGATGTCCTCCTGCGGAATCACGCCGCCGACCAGCAGGGACGCGGAGTCGAGCTTCCTTTTCTTCATCTCATCCCTGACCTTTTTCGACAGCGTGAGGTGGGCCCCGCTCATGATGCTCAAACCCACGATGTCAACGCCTTCCTGCATGGCGGTTTCGGCTATTTCTTCCGGCGTCCGGTGCAGGCCCGTGTAAATAACCTCCATGCCCGCGTCCCTGAGCGCCAGGCACAGGACTTTCGCGCCCCTGTCATGGCCGTCGAGGCCCGGCTTGGCGATCAGGACTCTTATCTTTTTTTCATTCATGGTTTCCCTCGAAACATGCTGCGGAGGTGAATGTCCGACCCAATGGAATGGAAAATATGCTACTCTAAAGACACGGAAGGTTCAAGGACAAAAGACGGTGAATCGCTGAAGGTCTCGCTGCCCCAGTTGATCAGGGTCCATTCGCCTGAAGCTGATTTTCCCTCCAGCGGCATGCCGTCTTCCTGGAGGAAGTCGGCGGCGCCGGAAAATTCCAGGAAGGGGAGGCTGGTATCGATGCCCTCTGCGTTCTGCTCTATTTCCTGGACGATTTCGGTTATGATGTCGCTGCACAGTGCCCTGTACCATTCGGTTGGGTCGTCGGGTGGGGCCAGTGCCTCCAAGGCTCCATGACCGGCCAGCACAGCGGCTATCTCATCACACTTGATCTTTTCCAGGAGCCAGACGCTGAACGGGACCGAGCCGGCATCAATATCCGTAATTTCGGGTAGCCCGACACGCCCGGATATGGCAAGCAGAAGGCTGCCCCCGCCAATGGGCAGCGTAATGGGACCATCAGCAGACCCCAGCACGGCGATATCGCGGTCATAGGAAACTGCAATGAGCGACTCCCTGTTCTCGCTGTCCACGCCCAACTCCTCCATGAGCGTTTTTTCGCCTACCACCACGGATTCCAGGATGTGCTTGGCCGTGAACGAGTCGTCGGGGTCTTCGGGCCAGAAGTCTTTCTCGAGCCTGCCCGCGAGCGTTACCGAACCGATGGACGTGCCGAGCAGGGTTTTGAGCTCACTGATTTCTTCCGCCAGGCTGTCGGCTCCCCAATCCGACAGAATATCGATAACAGCCTCGTAGATGTCAGGCCGCGCATTGTAGAAAATATCCTGCTGGGCTTCATCCAGCCTGTTTTGAATCTCATCGAGCAGAAAATCCGCAATAGAAGCGACAGGAACCGCGAGGGGTTCGAGCGGCGCAAGAAGGGGATCAACGCTGCCCGCGAGCAGCTCCCGTGCGTTGAAGTCCGTGCCGGTCGTGAAGGCTTCGCGGGGAAAAATAGTCGATATCGTCAGCGACGGCAATGGTGACAGTGTCGGGCGAGGTCAGCTGGGTGACCAGGTTTTCCCTGCATCCCGCGACCCATGGGACACACTCCCCATCCGGCTCGTCTTCCGGAACGCAGGGAAAGCCGCGCAGGACAACGGTGAACGTCATGCTTTCCGGGAGGTGGGAGAACATGACCGGCGATTCCTCCGGCGTTGTATTCATCAGGTAACCCGGCTCTTCCCCCTCTGCCGGGCAGCTTGCGTGCTCGTGGAGATGAATTTCATAATGATCGATGTGCCTTCTGCCCCCGTAGAAAGGCTCGATCTTCAGTATTCCGTTATCCGATGAAATTATCCTGATGCCTATCTCGCTCTGCGCGCCGTCCCGTGCAACCGCCCTGAGCGAGAACTCCGTGTTTATGCTGCCGGCAATGATGCCGGCCGTAAAATGCCCGTCTTCTCCTGTCTCGACAGTCGTTTCCTCGAGCGAGGCGTCAAAGGCATTGCCGAGCAGGGAAAGGGTAATGGTTGTCTGTGATGGAACCCCAAGAGGATCGAGGTAGTGGCCTGAAACAGATTCCCGCTGCCTGGGGCTCAGGTCGACATTGCCTTCATGGTCGAACTCCAGCGATCCGGTGGGCGCCTCTTCATCCTCCCAGTCTGTTTGCGCGTCCGTATCCGGCTGGCTCACATCCGTTGCCCCGCAGCCTGCGGAAAGCAGGGCGGCCGCAAGCATCACGGGCCACGCGCATAT
>JBDRLK010000354.1:0-2661 GCA_043813155.1 Pseudomonadota bacterium
CGACGAGGGCGCGAGGACGTAAGCCGCGAGGCGGCCCACAGGCGTGGCCGCAGTAGAGTGGTGGTCCCTAACTTGCGGGGCGCTGTACTTAGTAGCACAGATAAAGGTGTCTGGGCGCTTTTTGCCGGACAGGCGAGGTCCTTCAGCTGAGCCCGGTTAAAAAGTGCACTGACACCTTTCCCGGGCAACACGTTCAAATCTAACCCGGGCAACCGCCAAATGTTGAAAAAATGGCGCAAATTGAGTAAGTTGATATATAATTGCTAACATTGCGGGTTGCATCATGACGGACGACCGGTGTAATGCCTGACGGATGTGCGACGGTCGGCAGGTCAGCGAGCCTCTTTCTCGCCCACGGCGCGTTGGAGGCGCTCAACCTCGACGGGGGGCTGCACTTACGCCGTGCACGTCAAGACGCTGGGGGGAGTCGTGAGCGGCAGAGCGGCCGGTGAAAAAAATCAGCGGATTCATGAGCACAGTTGCAAGCCCCGTCATGCTGGCTTACTATGGTGGTAGGTGGAAAATACTTTAAATAGAACTATAGGGTGCGGGTCCTTCGAGACCGGTCAACGATTTCCCGCAGGACCTGACGGTGTTTATCCCATGAACGGAAAAGCCTTAGCAATACTCCTGCCCGCCGCGGCCGTCTGCACGCTCCTTTTACTTGCCGGAAGCCGGCCTGCGCTCGCCGACGACCTGAGCGGAGAGTACATCGAAGGCAAGCAGCAGGTTACGGTGAACATCAAGAGCTGGGGCGATGACTGCGGGCCGCAGCCCAAATCCTACTCCACGAAAGGGGGAAAGAAGATCACGGTCAGCGAAAAAGGCGACAACCTGCAGTTTTCCGACGGCAACTCGACAAAAAAGTGCTGGAGCGACAATACGCGGCTCAAGCGGATAAGCTCGACGAAAAAAGGCCAGACATGGATAACCATCTGCGAAACCGCCGAACACGAATCCAGATTCGAGCGCGGCGAGTACACGCTGAAAGCCACGGCCGACGGGCTGAGCTTTGCCAACATGTCAGTCTACAACTGGCAGCTCAAGGAGAGCATCTGCAGGGCCGTCATCACGATCACGAAGAATTACAAGCGCTCGGGGGCTTCGAAGCCGGAACCCGGGCCGGAACCGGAGGTCGAGCCCGAGTCGCTGCTTAAAAAGCCGGAATTGAAAATTGATGCGGATTACCCGGAGATGGATTCCGGCAAATGCGAAGACCCGGGCGATTCGGTTCGACTGGCCATGGCCCCTTCGAGCTACAAGCTTGGAGCTGGCGAAAAGATCTGCTTCAACGTTTTCGGGCTCGACGACAAGGGATGCAGGAATCCGGTCATCTCGCCTTCCTTCTCCATGTCCGGCGCCCAGGGGCAATCCGAATCGAGGATCGAGGGAAACTGCTTCCTGGCCGGCAACAATGCGGCTCTCAGCGAGGGCTCATTCAGGATCCATGCCTCGGCAGAGGGCATGCACGCATCGGCCAAGGTCGAAGTCAAATTCAAAAGCGTGGAAGACCTGATCGCGGTCAATCTCGAGCCATCGCGGCTCGCTGGAAGCCAGGACAGCTCGCAGCCGGGCGCCGGCGCCGGATCGCCCGCGGGCGTCGTGGAGATTCACGGACCCCGTGACAAAGGCAGGGCCGTCTGGCTTTACATCATCTACGCCGCAGGCATCCTGCTGGCATGCTGCGTCCTCATTATTGCCGTAACGCTTGTCAGGATACGCTCTGCCAGGCGGCACATAAAGCGGACCGTACCCATGGAGGAGGTCGTGGTGATGAAGCCCGCAGATGACGCACTGAGACCGCCGGCTGCGGAGGCCCCGCAACCGGCGCCGCAGGCATGGGCGTCCAGGCCCGCGCCGGGGCCCGAGCCGCCGCCGCATCCGCTGCAGCATCAGTACTCGCCGCAGCCGCCGCAGCCGAGGCCCGATAATGCTGCCCGGGCGGCGCCGAAGATCGAGCCGATCGACGGGCTGGACAGGGAGGAAGAAAGCGATCAGGACAGGCAGAAGTGGATGCACTGCGAGGTCTGCAAGAAAGAATTCGGACCGGGCTCGACGTTCTGCCCCAACGACGGAAGCGAGCTGAAACCGTACAAGGAGCCCGATTACCATTCGGCAAAGGCGGGCCTCATATGCCCTGTGTGCCGCCGCGGATACAAATCGGACGTGAAACAATGTATCTTCGACAAGACCTACCTCGTGCCCTACTCGGTTTTCGCTTCGCAGCAGCAGGCAAAGCAGGATCAACCAAAAGGGAGCAAGGTCAAGATATGTCCCTTCTGCCAGAAGCAGTACGATGACAGTACCGAATTCTGCGGCGAAGACGGGTCCAAGCTCGAGCCCATCCAGTAATAGTGGCCTTCGGCCCATGGCTCTCAGCTTCTACCTTCTTGCTTCTTTCTTCTTGTTTTTTGTCCTCGAACCTTTTTCCTTTTCATCTCTAATGATTGAACCATGATGATATCTAATGTTAAGAAGATTCGCCGAATATGCGTAAAAATATAGAACAATTTTACTTGCAATGGCTTTTATTTTTATATAAAGTTCACTATACGTAAAATAAACTGGTGTTTAGAGGGAGTCAAAATGAAATTCGAATGCCCACAGTGCGGCAAAAAGTACTCTTTGCCTGACTCAAAAGTTCCCCGGGGAAAGGATTTC
>JBDRLK010000355.1:0-8478 GCA_043813155.1 Pseudomonadota bacterium
ACAACGAGGGAACAAGCAGCGTCGCGTAATGTGACTCGACCCGCGTAGCGTCGGGAAAGCTCGACAGGAGATTGAAGAAAAGCGGGGCCGCGGCCGGAATGAGCCATTTCGGTGAAAGAAGGGGAAGGAAGCAAAGCGGCAGGAGCAGTCCCGCAACGTAGAAGAGCTTATCCAGGCTCAGAAAGTGCGGCAGCAGGGCGGCAGGGTGCGTGATGATGTGCCGCAGGACATCCGGCGCGCTGTGGCCGAACTGGGAGAAATGCTCGTCGATAGAGCCCCTGGGCGGAAGGAACAGGGGCTGAACCGCGACAACATAGACAAGAAAATACAGCAGCCCGCCGGCCGCGACGCAAATGCCCGGGAGGCGCGAGCTTCCTTTGCCCATGAAGAACATCAGGACTCCCGCCGCAGAGGCGACGAGGGCCACGTCTTCCCTGCACAGCGCGGCGAAAAAGAGGAGCAGGGTTGCCAGAAAGAACCTCTTTCTGTCCATGGCGTCGTATGCGGCAAGGAGCGGCAGGAGCGCCAGGGTGCCGGGGTGAAATTCCTTCGAGCCTATCTGAAGGACAGCGGGAAAGAGGGCCCAGGCCATGGCAAAGGCGAGCCCGATCATGACCCTGCCCGTTTTTCTCAGGGCGATTCTGTAGACCAGGGGCACGCAGCCGCCCAAAACGATCGCCTGCGCCGTGAGCAGCATTTTGGGTATGGGAAGAAACAGGGAAAAGGGGACGAAGACGTAGAGAACCGGAGAGAGGTGGAGGCCCAGGTCGTGGGCGCCTATGAGCGGGTTGAACCTGTCGCCGTAGGCCAGGCCCCAGACGATTCTCACGTAGAAGGCAAGATCGAAATTCGTATTGGAACATCTGAGCAGTCTCCGGGTGCTCATGACAACGGCCGCCGTGACGACGAGCGCGCCGATGAAGACGGCTGCCCAGAACCACAGATTGCGCCTTGCCGCGGTTTTCTTCAGCTTCGTTCCGTCAGGTAATTGGGGCTGCATGCTCTTCGACTAGTTTTAATGTCAATGCCCGCCGGTTGTAAAGCCGCGCGCGATAATTATCCGCGGCCTGCACCCCAACTCGGGGTAGGGGAGGCTTTAGCCTCCCGTGAGGAGCGAAGGTGGGTAGGGGAGGCTTTAGCCTCCCTTTGTTCTATAGGCACGCCGAGGGGTTGCAGCACCAGGGGCGACTAAAGTCGCCCTACCCATGGTTGGGATGAATCTATATCGTGCCGATGGAGAAGTGCAGGGCGCCGAAGGGCTCGCCCCTGGATTCATCGCGGTTGATGATGATGCCGTAGCTGAGGTTGAGAGGGCCGATGGGCGTGGCGTAGCGGATTCCCACCCCGATCGTTGCCTTCAGGTCGGTGAAGCTGAAGTTGTCGAGCTCTCTCCAGAGGTTGCCCATGTCGGAAAACACGGCGCCTCCGAGCTCCTTGTAGATGGGGAAGCTCAGCTCGACCCTGTAATTGACCATGAGGTTGCCGCCGTAAGCGCAGAGCCCCGGCGGGCTTTCGTAGGCGCACAGCGACTCTTCCGGAAAGCCCCTTATCGTGTGCCCGCCGCCGAGATAGAAGAGCCTGTCGGCAAATGTTTCCGAGTCGTCCTGGAGCTGGAATATGAAACCCGTTGCCGCGTAGAGCATGAGGACGACCTTCCTGGTTCCCAGGGGAATGTACCCCGCGATCGAGATGGTGTTGCGAAGCAGGTTTGAAAGAGACCAGGTCTTCCACGACTTGTACTCGTCGTTGTCGGCGTATATCTTGTGTGTCTGCTCCGCGGGGTCGGTGCTCCGTATCCACGAGACGCCCATGGAAAGGCGCATGCCCTTCGTGGGGTTGAAGGCGTTGTCCCTCAGGTCCAGCGTGAAGTCGGTGCCGAGCACGGTGAAGGCCGTTTTTCCGACGGGCACTCTCAGCGCCCTGTTTTCCTCCTGGGACAGGCAGTCCTCCTTCACGATGTCGCTGCACACGGGCAGGTCCTGGATCTCCTTGCTCATGGCCTTCTCGGCCACGGTGTTGGTCCCCACGTCCGAGTCCTCGAACCCGAAGCGCACGTTGAAGTGAAGGTAGGAGAGCGGGGAGATGAGGAAGCTTGCGTACACCGAGTTCTGCGTGAGGCCGTAGAGATTGGAGTTCTTCCGCTGGTGCGCGAAGCTCGTCTGGATCGTAAGCCACCGCCCTATCTTCGGCACGTGGGGTATTCCGAACCTCACGGAGATGTTTCTTTCCAGCTGCTCGGCGAGGCTGAGCTCGTTCATGTACCATTCGGGAAAGTACTTCCCCACGCCCACGAAGAAAAAACGGTAGTTGAAATGGGCCAGGAAGCCGAAATCGATAGCCGCGCCGAAAAGGTTCCTGTAGCCGTACTCCATGCCGCCCCTCAGCCCCTCTCCCGACGAGGCGCCCGCCCTGAGCTCGAGGAACTGGGACTTCTTTTCAGTCACCTGGACCACGGCCCTTTTCTTGCCGGCCACCAGCGCCGGCTCCTCCATGGAGATGACGACGGAATTGAATATTCCCAGCTCGCGCAGGAAAGCGCTGCTCTTCTTCTGCTTGTCCAGCGTGAATACTTTTCCGGGCTTCAGCGTGATCCGGTCGGTGATCAGGCTTTTTTTCGTGGAAACGTTGCCCCGGACCACCACGTCTTCCACGTGGACGAGCGGCCCCTCCTCGACCGAGTAGGTGATGGTCGCCTTTTCGCCGTCCTCGGAAAACCGGACGTCCGAGGTCACGGTCGCGAACATGAAACCCCAGTCCTGGAAAATGTTCAGGATGTTGCCCTCGGCCTCCTTGACGGCCATGCCATTGTACGGTTCGCCCTTCCTGATGCCGGCGGCTTTCAGCAGCTTTTTCTTGCGCGCTTCGAGCACGCCCTCCAGCTCGATGCTCTCGATCCAGGTTCGCACGCCTTCGTCGATGACGATGGTGACCGTCATGGAGTCGCCTTTTGCGTTGATCTCGATGGCGGGCTCTTTCACTTCCGCGTCAAGGAACCCCTCTGCGGCATAGAGCTCCGAGATGTGCTTGGCAGCCTCCTCGTAGGACTCTTTCAGAAAGATCTTTTTCGGCGGCCAGGGGGCGAGCGCGGCCGTTCTCTCGTAGGCTTTTTCCGCGGGCTCGGGCATGTCGCCGGAAATCCCGAGCTCGTTGATGACCTCGAAGGAGGGCTCCACGAAAAGGACCTTGTACTCGATGTTCTTGTTCAGGATGCTGATGACCTGCTTGCGCAGCTGCTTCGCGCTGAAATGCTTGTTCCCGGCGAACGCGATCTTTTTTACCTCGATTCTCTTGCCCTCATCGATCTTGAAGAGGATGGTCCCCTCTTCTCCCTTGTCCTTGACGAGCATTGCCGCCGCGGCCGACACCATGCTGAAGCCGAGCTTCCTGTAATATTCCTCGAGGTTGAAGGCGAGCTCTTCCAGCACGGCCAGGCTGATTTCCTGCTGCTTGTCGAGCTCCAGCACTTTCAGGATCGTGTCGTGCGACACGTGATGGTTCCCGACGAAGAGGACTTCAAAGTTGGGCCCCGGATCGACACTGATCTCGACCATGAGCCTTCTTTTTTCATCGAGGATGAGGGAGGGGGGGTCGATCCTGCAATTGTAGAACCCGATCTTTCTCAGCTCGTCCTTCAGAGCCTCGATCCCCTCGTTGATTTTTACCTGGTCATAGACGTCCCCGCTTTTGATTTTAGTGATTTTCCTTATTTTCAGGGGGGAAAAGACGGGCCTCCCCGTGAACGCCGCGTTCCAGATTTTAATCGCCTTGCCCTCGCTTATTTCGACCTTGAGCTTGACCTTGTCCGGCTCTTCCATCTTTTCGGTTTCAATGTCCACGTCTGCATAGGGAAAGCCGCGAAGAGCGTAGCGCTCGAGGATGAGCTTGCGGATTTTTTCGATCGTGTCATCAAAGATTTCCATGTCGGGCCTGAATCCCGAAACATCCTTGAGCTCGTCCCCCTTGATATGCTTGTTGCCGTCGAAATCCATGTCGTGAAGGTGCATGCGAAGCGTGGCCTTGATAATCAGCATGGCTCCGCCGGCGGCGTCGGGCTCGGCAAATACCGAGACCTCCGCCACCCTGCCCGTGTTCCAGGCTTTCGTGATGATCTTGTGAATGAGCGCCTGGGAGATAACGGCGTCGGCTTTCAGGTCGAAAAACTTCATCGGATTCTCGATGCCCAGGGACGGCTCGAAGACAATGGAGGAGATTGTTTTGCCTTTCATATCCTCCATGGCGGACATGTCGAAGGGCTTCTCCTCGCCGGCCGCGGTATGGGCAAGGATGAGGAAACAGAGCAGGAGCAGGCCGGCCCGGCCCCCGGTCCTGATATGTCCCAATCGGTATTTAGAAGTACAAGACACGTAAAAGATTCTGGCTTCTGGCTTCTTGCTCCCGGCTTCTTTCTTTTGGCGCACCGGTAGCGTCGTCCATATAACGTATTTTAGCCGAATATAAGCTATAAGGGCAATTTATGGAAAGGTGTATTTCTTAAATACCGGTTCATTCAATATCAGAAAGGTTGAGGCCGAGATGGTACTGGCCGTGAAGCCCGTCGAAGGCGTCCACGAAAATGTAGTAGGTGCCCGCGTCGAGCTCGGCCTCGACGTATGAGCGCCAGTAGACTGTTTCATACACGTCGTTGTTGCAGGCAATGTCCTCTCCCCCGCAGTCCGAGCGCAGGTAGAGGATCGTGTCCTGGATGCGCGGCTCGATCCTTCCGCCGAGAAGGTCGACCTGCACGGAAGCCGGAGCCGTGAGCGTGAAGGAGTAAACCCCGTCCTCCGAGTCGATGGCCTCGCAGCTCGGCGTGTAGTCGTTGCTGAAGCCTTCTTCCGTGTCGCCCGTCACGCCGATGGTCCCGCGCTCGCCCTCCGGCAGGGCAAGCTCCGCAGCGTCGTCGCAGGTGTCCCCGGGCTGGAGCGCCTCGAAGGTCAGGCAGTCGGTCCGGAACATGCAGTCCCAGTCGTCGCAGTCCGTGAGCGTGTCGCCGTCCTCGTCCTCTTCGCCGTCGCAGATCTCCTGGGGCTCGGTCGTGCAGTAGCCCACGTTGAGCTCGCAGTAGCCGGCTTCCACGCACTGGTCCGAGTGGTCGCACATGGCGTAGCATACGTGGTCCTCGCACATGTAGCCGGGCCTGCAGGGCTCCTCGTCGCACTCCCTGAGGCACAGCCAGGGCCCGTCGATGGAGAAAAAGCCGTAGGGCTCGCAGTGCTCGTCGCCGGGGCATTCGATGTGGTCGCAGTCGAAGACAAAGGACCCGTAGGTGCAGTACCCGCCGGCCCAGCCCGTCTCGAGCTCCATGAAGCACATGCCCGTCATGCAGTCGTCGTGGCTGTCGCAGGCGTCCTCGATCTCGCCAGGGCCGCCCACGCAGTCCACGGCGCCGAAGCAGTCCCAGTCCTCGCAGTCCGTGTCGCCGTCGCCGTCGTCGTCCGCGTCGTCGCCGCAGAAAACCTCGTAGCAGGCGGGCTCGGTCCCGCAATCCGGGTCGTCGCAGTCCACGAGCTCGTCATCGTCGTCATCTTCGTCGTTGTCGCAGATCTCGAACTCCTCGCCGCACTCCAGGCTGAGCTCGAAATAGCCGTCCGTGCCGTCCCTGCCGTCCACCACGATATAGTACAGGGCACCCTCCTCGGTCATGAAGCTCACGACCGAGTCGCCCCAGGCGACGGCCGACTCGGCCTCGCAATCCTCCTGCAGGACGATGATATCCAGGTTCCCGTCGCTGTAATCAGCGATTTCCACGTGCGCGCGGTAGACGCCGTCGGCCTCGAACCCGAAGATGTACTCGCTCCCCGACTCATCGTACTCCAGGGTCCGGGAGTGAACCACGTACTTGTCCAGGTTTCCTTCCGAGGTTTCATCCACCATGCCGTTGGAGGTCATGTCGCAGGTAATGGCCTGGTCCGCGCAGGAGGGGAAGGGCTCGTGCTCCACGTCCATGGCGTCAGCGTCGTCCGGAGCGTCCGCTGCGTCGACGAGGTCCTCCTGCGGCTCCTCCTCCCCCGCGTCCGCGACCTCCTCCAGGTCGTCCGCCGTGTCCTCGTCCGCGAGGTCCATCCGGTCGTCGATGACCTCTTCGGCGTCGGCGTCCGCGTCGTCCTTGTCCGAGCCGCCGTTGCACCCCGCTGCCGCAAATGCCGGGATTGAAAGCAGGATAAGAAATTTACTCATGATTGGTCTCCAAGTTTGGTACTATCCGATTTAACAAAAGTCTCGAGCTTACGGGTTAATGATCTCGAGGTTCATGCCGCCCGGGTAGCCGTAGGAGTTGGCGTACCCGTACCCCCAGGACACGATGCCGAAGGGAACGGAGCTGGTGATGTGATGCGACCCGTCGGCCACGGCCACGTGGGCCACCTCGTAGCTCGACCCCGTGACGGGCAGGAACGCGGTGGTCACCACCGCGGCGTCCAGCGTGACCGTGGAGCCGGCCTCGCGGATGACCGTGACGTAGTCGTTGTCGAACCCGCCCGGCGTGAGGAAGATGTACTCGCGCATGAACTGCTCCACGGGCGGGATCGTGACCATGGACGGGTCGGCGTAGTTGCCCGGACAGTGGTCCTTGCCGCTGCAGCGCGGATTGGTCCTGCACGAGCCGCCCTCCACGTAACCCATGAGCATGATGGGCTTGTCCGCCTGCAGGAAGGCGAGCCCGCACCCTCCGCCGCTCTCGTCGCACCCGAGCTCGAAGGGTATGTTCTCGAGAGCGCCCAGGGTGAGCGAGGGAAGGTCGACGCCCCCGGGGAAGCGGCCCGTGGTGTTGGGCGAATAGGTGATGGTCACGGTGGTGTCCGCCTCCTCGGCCACGACCTTGAAGTACCCCCAATTGAACTCGGGCGAGACCAGGGCCACGTAGTCGGTCCCCCAGGTCGTGCTCGGGATGAGCTGCTCCTCCAGCGGGTCGCAGGACGTGCAGTCGTTAATGTGGCACCATGAGCAGCCCTCCGGGACGTGGCTGCAGTAGGTTCCGGTGAACACGGCCAGGTCGGCCGAGCCCTGGATGTCCGTTCCCGTCAGGTCGATGTCCACGCTCGTGGCCACGATCTGGGCAACGTCGTTTTCATTGACCGTGATCGTCGAGGTCACGCCCGCCGTCATGGCCGGGATGCTGCCTCCCCCCTGCGTGTTCCCGGACGGCGTGACCTGCACGGTCGTCCCGTCCACCGTGCCGATGATGGTGAAAAGGGACGGCCCGGAGTAGCCGCGGTAGGTGACCACATCATAGCTGGTGTCCAGCGCGTTCCTGGGAATGAGCATGGAGCCCTCGCCCGTGCACGTGCCGATGGCATTGAGCTGGTAGGCCACGATGGGGATGTCGCTCGTGATCTTGAAGGCGAACCCCACGCCCAGGGCGGTCGAGCTTCCCACCTGGGAGTTGGCGTCGGGCGTGAAGGTGTGCAAAGTGTTCGGGGCCAGGGCCGTGGAGCCGACCGAGGTCCACGCGCCTCCCCTGCGGTGCTGCAGCGTGATGTTGGCCGTGTGGATGTCGTTGGTGTTGCCCACCACGATGTAGTAGGGAGCCGAGTCGTAGCGGTTGCGCTGGTCAACGGCATAGAACACGCACCCCACGCTGCTTCGGTTGAGCTCGGCCATCTCGCAGAGGCTCAGGCAGGCGCCCTCGAAGCACTGCTTGCCTTCCTCGCACTCCACGGCGTCGCCGTAGGCCGTGCCGTACTCGTTGCACTCGTGGTACTGCGTGTTGCTTATGCATTGGGTCAGGCCGGCCGGGCAGATCTGGAGCCTGCAGCGGTCCGCGTCGCAGATGTAGCCGGGGTCGCAATCGATCTCCTCCTCGGCCGTTCCGAGCCTGTTGCAGCGGATCTCCGTGTCGATGTCCAGGCACCGGACGAAATCGGGCACGCAGATCACGGGCCTGCACTCCCCGTCGTCGCAGATATGGCCGGCCGGGCAGTCCGCGGGCTCGCTGAACCCGGAGCCGAACTCGTTGCAGGTCATGATCTTGCCGTCGCCCGTGCATTTCGTCTCCCCGGGCACGCAATCCTTGGGCAGGCATTCGCCGAACTCGCAGTACTCGTCGTCGCCGCACAGCTCGTAGTGCATGATGCCGTCCTCGCACCAGTGCCTCCCGTTGCCCTCGCAGTATTTCGTTGCCGGGTCGCAGGCCTCGGCCCCTTCGGGAAGGTCGTACTCATAGGGCACGTCCATGGACTCGGACGTGAAATCGTCCTGGTCCCAGGCCACGTCCACGGTCCCGTCGCCGGGCGTTGTCTCGTCGCCGCAGGAGCAGCCTTTTGCCAGAAAGCCCGTGGCGGCCAAACAGAGCGACAGCAATGCAACTTTATTAACAGTTCTTTTTTTCATGAATAATCCTCGAAAAATAACTATTAATTGATATCCTAACCCCAAAACTTTCAATTATCAACACTACTGTGTTGAAAGCGCGATAGTTCGTAGTGCGGGGCTTTAGCCCCGCCGGCTTCAGCCTCGCTGCAGGCGGCCCTGGAGGGCCGC
>JBDRLK010000356.1:0-5533 GCA_043813155.1 Pseudomonadota bacterium
TCTCAAAATAGCTTTTCCATTCCAACAGATTGGCGTTTCCAGGCAGTAAATGCAGTGCTGTAATAATAGTACGGTGGGCGGCTTTAAGATTACTGTTTTTATATTCCTTATCAGCCAGCTTTATCGCAGAATCCACCATGATATTTTCAAGCTCACCGGATTTCATGCCGGGAATCGACATTGCCCGGCGGGAATATTCAAAAGATTTTTCCAGCTTGTCTTCTTTATAAGCTCCTCCGGCCAATATCGACAACGTTTCAAACAGCAGCTTTTTTTCTTCTGTGTTATCAGGAGAGAGGTTTATATTGACAAGGATATCCCCCGCCCTCCTGAAGTCATAACCTTTCGCAAAGTAGTATGCCGCATGAATTTGCAATCTGCGGTCGCTCGTTCCTCCGGATATTGACTTTTCAATGTATGATATGGCGGCTTCCGGATGACCTTCGTCGAGGAGTATCCTGGCCATGCCCTCATTGGCTTCCAGGTTGCCTGGATCGACTCCCAGAATCTTGAGGTACAGATTTCTCAATTCCGTGCTTGACATGATGTCTATATTTATTATTGAACGTTTCCGTACAACTTGATGGCCTTTGCCAGTCGCTCCATGTAAGCCACGTTGCCAGGATCGAGCAACGTCAATTTTTCCAGAACAACCTTCAGATTGCGGTAATCTTTCCTTTGCTCATAGAGATTTGAAAGAAGATCCAGTGATGGCATATTATCCGGATCGGTTTTAATAAGCTCCTTCAATGTCACGATTGCCTCTTGCGTCCTGCCTCTTGAAGCAAGCCAGTGCGATCTTTCAAGCAGGTCTGCGGGCGGAGATTCGGCAAGATGCAATGGTTGAGCGGCAGTATCAATATTTCCTGCCTGTGTGAACGAGGTTCCTGTCAAGGGTAAATCCCTTGCTATTCGCAGAATATCAGTTGTGTTCTGCGCCACGCGTATGAGAGCGACAAAGAACTCCAGGAAGACCCTTGTCCAAATCGTCGAGATGATAAAAAGGATGGGAGAAATGATTAAAATCGATAAGATTGTAATAAATGTTCTTGATTCACTGCTTCGCACAAGCAGTTTCAATGGAGACAGGAACAACAGGGGTACTGCAATGCTGAACACGGCGTTTGAAAAGATATTGACAGCATAGAGAACTTTTATAATTGTCGGCGTTATGAAATCATAGAAAGAAAAATCAAATAGCTTTGAAAAAAAGTTCTTTTCCATTGATGACTCCAAAACATCCGTTCAGGACATGGCAACCCTACATTCCTGGTTTGCTCCCCTCATCACCTGCTGCCTTGTCATGCACAGAGCACCAGGCACGTACAGCCACTTCAATCCCTCCTGAAAGCGCACTTGATTACGACCTGGCCGCTTGATTTCAATACGGGGAACTGCGCCTTCATGATGTGCTTGTTGACGCAGGTCAGCAGGTCCTTGTGCTGGGCCGCGTTCAAGAGCTCGGTCTGCGCCATGTCCTCGCTTACAAGCGCTTTGACCACGGACGACGTCAACTCGCCGTCCTTCGTCACGTAGTAATAGACCAGTAGGGGCAGCGGCACGTCGCTTTCGGCCAGGCACGCCTTGACCCCCTCGACCTGAGCGGCAACCGCTGATTCGATTTCAGCGGACGTTACTCCCGATTCCGCGGGGGCCCCGCAGGCATGGTCCGGCGCCTTGGTAAAATCCTGGTGTTTGATCATTTTTATTTCAAATTGAAATTCAAAGTACGCTCTCTGTGTCGCTTCGCCCACCGCGCCCGCATTGGTGCCGACCTCGTACAACCCCAGCGTAAGCTGCTTCAGACCGCTCAGTTGTTCGTCCGTCACATCAAAGTGCAGGAAAAAGCTCTCCGAACGGTGGGGAAGCACGATCGATTTCTCATTGAGAAAGTCGACATCGGCCAGCACGGCCCGCATTTTTTGCATGACCTGGTCGATCACTTCGCCTATCCAGCCCGCTCCCTTTGCCCTCTTCGAGTAACGCGCGGAAGCGGCCGGCCCATAATCGGGGACGAACTTGTTGCCCTCGTTATCGAGCAGCAGCACGAGCACGGGATTGGCGAAATCCAGGACGTGGTCCAGGTCATTGGTGATCTTCAGGTTGAACGCGGGGGACGGCAGCGCGAGCCTGAGCCCTTCCGGAATCCAGGCGGGGTCGAGCAGCAGGCCCGGGACATCGCCGGCCTTGGAATCGCTGACCGGCGTTGCCTCGATTGTTACTTTTCCCCTGGTCACCTTTGATGGCGATGCGGGCTCAAGGTCCACGCTGGGCCAGATCGCCATCCTGTCCGTCTCGAAAGGCTGAGGCATAGGACCTTCAACAGTCGCCTGGACCGGAGACGGATGAAACATCGGCTCCTGGGGCGGTCTGCTGAAAGGGGAGCAGCCTCCCATGCCGACAACCAGTATTGCAGCAACCGGAAATCCACAATTGAACTTATGTAAATTCATACTTTACTTCCTCTCCCCCTTTTGAAATTTCGCCGTCATGTAATAAAAATTGCCGAAACCGGCCGCGGTCGCAGGAGAGCAAAAGCATCAGGAGGGAATTACGGGCTTCTGGAACTTATTCGTATCTTGCCCATCCCCCCTCCCACTTCCCATTCCTCCCCAGGCCCCTTTCATTGATGACAACAAAAAGAGCTTACAACTCACGGGTTGTATTGTCAATACGCCGATACAACTCCAGGGTGGTGGTCTCGCGGGCCGTCCGTGCATTATAATTTGGTTATCATGGCGAAAAAGGATCTCGGGGTCGTGCTCAAGTCGCTTGGGGGCCGGATCAGGGAGATCAGGAAGAGTCACGGCATGACGCAGGAGGGCCTCGGCGAGAAGGCCGGCCTGAACCCGAACTACGTGGGCTACGTGGAGCGGGGAGAGAAAAACATGACCGTCAGGAACATCCTCGCCCTAAGCAGCGCCCTGGACGTGCCCGTGGCGGAGCTTTTTTCCGCCGTGAAGGTCGCCGGGGCGCGCCGGCCGGCGGAAGGCGCCGGGACCGCGGCCAGGGAAGCGACGGACCGCTACGCCCTGCGGCCCGGGAAAAAAGAGCTGTTGAAGGAGATGACGGGCATCCTGGCCCGCATGAGCCGCGAACGGCTCGACGCGTTCTACGTCATGGTCAAGCTTCTCGAGGCCGACCGCCCATAATGGATCGTTCTGCCATCCACAACGGTCATGCACCACAAAGCGGAAAAAACATGGAAACTTGGGATACCTGTTGATTTCACCGGCAAAGTGTGAAAGCATTCCAGGTATGCCGGGTATCAAGCCGCGGGTTTCGATCAACAGCATCAGGGCCGGGCTCCGTCCTCTCTTCGAGGACGAGACGCTGCGGCTGGTCATCCTGTTCGGGTCCGTTGCTGCCGGAACGTCGCACGGGCAAAGCGACATCGACCTCGGCTTTCTATTCGAGGGACCGGTGGACATTCTTGCCCTTACCAACAGGGTGACCAGGCTCCTCGGCGCGGACAACGTCGATGTCGTCGACCTGGGCCGCGCAAGCCCGCTCCTGCGGTTCGCAGCGGCAAGAACGGGCAAGGTGGTTCACGAGAAGGAAAAAGGAATGTACAACGCGTTCTACTCGTTGGCCTTCAGAATGTATATTGACACGGCGAAGCTCCGGGAGGCGCAGCGAACGGCCCTGCGCAAATTCCTGGAATCAAGAGAGCCGTCATGAGCCCGCTGGACAGGGAGGTCATCAGGAGAAAGCTGGCCGTCATTGCCGAGAACCTGGGCGACCTCGGCCCCATAGCAGGCATGACGGAGCAGGAGTACGGGGGGGACGTTTATAAAAGAAAGGCCACGGAAAGGCTTTTGCAGGAGCTGGTCGAAGCCGCCATCGACATAAACACGCACATCATCGTGGACACGGGGCACGCGGCGCCCGATGACTATTACTCGAGTTTCATAAAAGCGGGAGAGCTGAACATCATCCCGGCGGACCTCGCCGCGAAGCTCGCCCCCTCGGCGGGACTGAGAAACAGGCTCATTCACGAATACGACCTGATCGAGCACGCGCTCGTGCCCAGTGCCGTCAAAACGGCGCAAGTGCTCTATCCACATTTCGTAAAAGCCGTGGAAAGCTTCATTGCGGGCACGGATCAACCATAAACGACCAGCAATTTGAAAAGCTCAAGGCTGAACACTAAATAAACTGAACCGCCAATTCTCTATTTTACCTTGCGTCTTGTCATCTTTTTTCAAGTTGGTTATATAGCAAGTGGGTCGATTGGCCCTGAAGCATCAATGACATAATTGAAGTACAGGGGAGGTAGCAATGATTCAGAAAAAGAAAAAAACAGACCATCCCGGCGCAGGCATTGTAATTATCCTGGTCCTCCTGGCCGGTCTTTTCGGGTGCAACAAGTCCGGGGAAACGGAAGTGGAAACCGCCGGCACGCCGGATCCCTACGAGGAGGACACTTCAACCGGGCCGGATACGAGGCCGCACGTCCCCGTTCCCTCCATCAGGGAATACGACTGGCTCGGCAAGGCCAACATCAAGCTGGGAAGGCCGAACGAGGTTTCCTCCATGATAAAGAAGATGGAAGACTACTACACCGGGTACCCGTCTTTCATGAAGGTCCTCGCGCTGATCACGAAAGACAGGAACGTCGGGCTCAAGGACAATCCCGCCTACCTGTCCGACGTGGCCAAGAAGTACTACGAGCTCCTGGGGGCCGACATCAACGATCCTTTCCTGGCCACGACCGATTATGACACCGGCGTGCTGAAAAACGCCCTGTTTCTTTCCTGGAAAAAGGAAAACGAATTCACCCCCGTTGACAACTACGACGACATGGTTGTCAGCGTCACGTACAGCAAGTAAGCCATGATTCGAACAGCGGGTAGGGGCAGCTTCAGTCGCTCAGCCAAGGGGAGGCTTAAGCCTCCCCTACCCACATGGAAATGGGAGGCCTGCGCCTTCCTGGCCGCTCTTTCCATGCTGTGCATCCCCGCCCGGGGCCGCAGCCAGGAGAAACCCGCGCCCAAGGTCATCGATCTCCAGGAGCTGTCCAGCTCGACAGTGATGATCAAGTTTCACGGCAGCATCACCACCGATGGCAAAACCCAGTCGCTCACCTATGTCCAGCCCATCCCTGCCCAGGACCCGAACCAGGAAATCGAGGAGATCAGCGCTGATGGAGGCGGCGTCGGCAATTTCAGCCACGAGATCGTCAAGGAAGGGCTGAACAGAATAATCGTCATGACGTGGAAGGACTTCGAGGCCCGGGAAATCGACTACGAGATCCGCGTAAAGGTCCGCCGCGACAGCTTCAAGACCCCGCTCGTCGAGACAAAGCGCGGCAAGGACGATGCCATGCTCAAGCCCGGCGCGCTGACGTCCGACTCGAAGGAGATCAGGATGAAGAGCGCACAGGTGGTCAAGGGGTCGAAAAGCGACCTCGAGTCCGTCCTGCGCCTGGCCGCCTGGATCTACGATAATATCCAGTATGACATTCACTACTCCCAGGACAAGAAGGACAAGACCGCCCCCGTCGTGTTCAAGAAAAAACAGGGGACCTGCG
>JBDRLK010000357.1:0-6026 GCA_043813155.1 Pseudomonadota bacterium
GTGGAAGACCTTGTTGCGGATGAGGGCGGTGAAGGCATCGAATGCCCGGCGGGCGAGATCGCCTGCGGCAGCGCCTGCATCGACCCTGACAAGGATGAGAAGAACTGCGGGGGATGCGGTTTTGCGTGCGGCGTGCTCGAACAGTGCGTCGAGGGTGATTTCGTGTGCATGCCGCCCTATCTGGAGTGCGGGGAAGAATGCGTGGACCCCTCCATGGACAGGCGCCACTGCGGGGAGTGCGGCAATGCCTGCGACGTCCTGGCCGGGTGCGAGGAGGGCGTTTGCGCCTGCCCCGAGGGCCTGACGAGCTGCAGCGGTCGGTGCGTGGACCTCGACTCGAACAACGATCATTGCGGAAGCTGCGAAAACGCGTGCACGGGAGGCACGTTCTGCAACGGCTCGGGCGTGTGCTCCCTTGAATGCGAGCCCGGCTACACGCTCTGCGGCGTTGCCCCGGACCGCTACTGCGCGGACCTGGACTCGAGCGCGCTGGACTGCGGCGAATGCGGCCATGCCTGCCAGGCCTACGATCACGCGACGCCGCGCTGCGAGGCAGGCGAATGCGCCTTTGTCTGCGACTCGGGGTACGGCGACGCCAACGGGACGGCGGAAGACGGGTGCGAGTGCACAATCACCGAGGGCGGCTCGGAAGTTTGCGACGGCGTTGACAATGACTGCGACGGTGCCCCGGACGATGGCTTCGAGTGTGTGCAGGGCATACCGGAATACCGCAATTGCGGGGACGGGAGCTGCGGCTCGCAGGGCCGCAACTGCCTGTCGGATTGCAGGTGGTCCTCCTGGGGACCGTGCAACCTGAAGACCGGCAGCAGCTGCTTTGACGGGCAGGTGCAGGACCAGGACTGCGGGGACGGAAACTGCGGCACACAATCGAAAACGTGCAGCAGCTGCAGCTGGGGGGGGTGGAGCGGCTGCGAGCTTGATGACGGAAACGACTGTTTCGACGACCAGACCGAGATCCGGTCCTGCGGTGCGGGCAATTGCGGCGAAGAGACGCGCTCCTGCAGCTCCTGCTCATGGGGAGGCTGGAGCTCCTGCGAGCTGAAGGCAGGGAACGACTGCTGGACCGGAAATTCGCAGACTGGCGACTGCGGGGGCGGAAACTGCGGCGAACGCTCGCGCGACTGCGCAAGCTGCGACTGGGACGACTGGAGCCCGTGCGTGCTCAAAGACGGGAATGTGTGCTTTAACGGGGACGAAGCATGGCGGGACTGCGGGGGCGGAAACTGCGGCCACCAGGTGCACACGTGCCTGGGCTCCTGCCTCTGGGGCACATGGGAGCCCTGCGAGCTCAAGCCTGGAAACGATTGTTTTTACGACGGCTACTACGAGTGCTGCGAGTACACCATGATCAATGACGGCAGGTTCCGGTGCGAGCCGGACTGCTCCTGGGGAGACTGCGTGCGCTGCGTTCACGGCTTTTGCTGCCTGGAAGGAATCTGCGACGAGGAGTGTCCCCCCCCACCTTAGTACAGCGCCCCGCAAGTTAGGGACCACCGCTCTACTGCGGTCGCGCCTGTGGGCCGCATCGCGGCTTACGTCCTCGCGCCCTCGTCGGTGTAGCCCTGCTACGCCTGCCTCGGGCGCTGCGGGCGCGCGCGCGATCCGGCTCAACATCCGCGACCTCGCTACAAGGCGGGTCCCTAACTTGCGGGGCGCTGTACTTAGGGCTCGCAGAACAAGGCCGCTGATAATCCTCCATTTCACGTATCCGCTCCCCCGATCAACCGGTATCAAGGCCCTGCCCATTCGAACTTCACGGCATCGGCCGCCACCTCCTCGCCGGCCGCCCCTGCCGTATCCACGATGACCCGCGCCGGCGCGTCCGGCGCGAACCTGTACTCGCCCAGAAGATTCCACTGTTCGGCATCCGTGCTCTGGTCCCTGGTGATGGTTTCCTCACCGTCCGCGTGAACCACGGTGAAGAGTATGTCCGACCCATTGACAGCGGGATGGTACTCGTACACGCGGTACACGCCCTCGTTGACGAGCAGGGCCTCGAACGAGGCCGTGGCGCCGCTTCCAGCGGCCGCGCGCGCGTGCCCCTTGTAGGGATGGGTCGTGTCATTGCAGCTCGCGCCGCCCGTCCTGAAGCCGTCGGCGAAATCGCAGGATTGCGTGAACCCGTCGAGAACCGCGTTCTCGGCTCCGGGCGATGTGACGAAATCCTCGGTGTCGATGATCACATCGGCCATGACCACCTGGCCGGGCCTGCGAACGAGCAGGATACCGTCGCCCTTGCGGCTCGGGTCGCTCCACCACCAGTCGTTTACCACCCTGCTTTCAAGCAGGATGTCGTCGAACTGCGAGCCGTCGTTCCAGCCCGGGTTCTGCTGGCCCGCGAAACGGTAGTAATGCCCCCCATGGCCCGCGATGGTATCCCATTCCAGGCCGAGCCCCGCGGCCGCTACCTTCAATTCATCCTCGGTCACCGTGTAATCCTGCGCGCTGCCGTTGAGGATCATGGCGCCGCCTTCGAAAAACCGGCAGAACACCTCGTCCTTGATCACGATGTTCGAGGCGAGCGGCTCGCCGAGCGGCACGTCGAACTCGTCGTAGTATCGGTTGTAGTGATGCTCGTTGGCAAATTCGATATCCCTTGTGCCCACCGCGTCCTTGTACCCGTAGTACCCGTCGTAGAGCAGCGTTGCGGCCAGGCCGAAGCGCATGAACCTGAAGTTGTTCTTGGACCGGGCGCCCTCGTCCGGATCGCCGCGGGCATGGTTGTCGATGACGGTCATGTGGGGCTCTATCCCGGTCTCGGTGTAAGTCTGGTATTTCTCCAGGAACTCGGGCCACCTGCTGAAATACATGAACATCTCGGCAAAGCCGCCGTTGATGTACGCCTGGCCTTCATCCCAGTAGGTCTTCAATCCGCCGTTGTTCATGATGATGAACTTGTCCGGGCCGAGCGCATCGCGAAGCTCCCTCAGGAAATTGATCCTGCCGTCCTGCCACAGCTGCTCGTCCGTGCTCGTGTGCTCGCCGTCGCCATCGAGGTCGTAGTCGGAGCTGAACCATCCAATTCCCTCCCAGAAGCCCCCCGAGACCCAGCCGTCCAGCTGAGGGTTCGGGGTCGTGACCTGCTCGACCGCTTTTTCAATCGAGGCTTTCCTGTATTTTTTTCCTTCATTTTCATCGCACAGGTCCGACGTGTCGCCCAGGCAGATATGGCTGTCGGGATCAACTTCGAGAATGCTGCCGTCCGCTTTCCTCACGCACCATTCGGATCCGCAGCCGTTCCCCGACCCGCAGTCCGTGCACTCGTTGATGTCGCAGATGTAGGCCACGAGCAGGCCGGGGTTGATCACCTTTGCGGCATTGGCCTTGGCAACATCCTGCGTGATGGCCAGGTCGAACTCCGCGAACCAGGCCGCCGAGGCATTGCCCCATATCATGATGAATGTCTTCGGGTAACCCGAGTCCGCGGGGATGACGACGTCGCTCCCGTCGTCGTCATCGGGCGCGTCGGCCGGGACATCGCCGCCGTCTTCGCCCGTCTCGCCCGCCCCGCCGTCATCCGCCGCCCCCGCGTCGCCGTCCTGGCCGGCATCGCCATCCACGTTCGTGTTGTAATCCCCGCACCCGCTGCAGCCGTGCAGCGCCGCAGCAGCGGCCAGGATAAAAACCAGACAGGCCTGGAGCCGATGTCGCTTCACTTCAACCTCCCGTTATGTGCATGTAAAATCCAAGCACGCGCCCGTCCCCGTGCCCGTCCAGCCGCAGCCCTCCTGGTTCGCGCAGGAGAACAGGTGGCATCCGTAGCCAACGGGCTCGTAGCATGTTCTCGGAGGCGGCCCCATGGGATAGGAACACTCGCAGGATTCGCAATCTCCGGGGTATCCAGAAACACTGCCGCAGCTCGAAGCAGGGCTCCCGCTGCACACCCCGGTGCCGCTGTCCCAGCTGCAGCCGCAACCCGTGCACCTCGCTTCCATTTCAGCGCACGCAACGGCCGTGCCTCCACAATGTTCGGGGGGGGGGCCGGTCCAGTAACAGCCATGCAGAGCATTGCAATCGGCCTCTGCATTGTAGTACGCGGAGCAGGAGGCAGGCGTGCCGCCGCACGCTCCCGTCCCGTCCACGCAGTCCGCGTTCACGCAGCAGTCTCCACCGATCCGGCAGGTGCCGAAGCAGCACACGCCCCTGCCCTCGTCGCATTCCTCCATGTCATCCAGCTCGGCATGGCTGCATGTCCCTGCGTTGCAGCTGTCGGCCGTGCACGGCTCCCCGTCATCGCAGTGGGACGCGTTGCAGCACTCGCGGCACGAGCCCTCGCAGCAGCGCTGACCGCCGCCGCATACATTCCCGCACCATCCGCAGTGGCCGGGGTTCCAGTCCGTGTCAACGCAGCTCCCGTCGCAAAAAATTTCGCCGGGAGAACAATCCGGCCCGTCGCTCCCCGTGTCCGCCGGCAGATCGGGGAGCAGGTCTGGTTCGGCGTCCACAAGCATTTCCGGCGGCGCATCTTCTTCCAGCACGTCCTCAACCAACCTGTCGGTCGCCCAATCCCCCTCACCGTCTTCAACAGCGTCCTGAGAAGCCCCATCCCCGATCAGGGTTCCGGATGTCCTCAAATTGCATGCAAACGTGAGCGCGCACGCGCCGGCGGCAACGAGGTTTATACCTGATTTCATGCACATGATTGTTACCATTCGTTTTCTCTCAAGCCTAGCAGAAAAATATCCAAATTAAACATAGATATCCAACAAAAGGCGATCTCAAAAATAATCTCGTTTTTCCATTTGAAAAATAGTGGAATTCAAATATAATAAACACAACCATAGGAGAATTAGAAATGGGCATAAAACACAATTCATTTTCCATACTCGTTGCACTCGGCCTCTCATGCCTCATTCTGCTTTTCATGAGCGCGTGCGGAGGCGACGAGACCGAAGGGGACGAAGACGCGGAGGTTGACGCCATCGATGACGGCTCGGAGACCGCCGGGGACGCCGAAGACGACGCGTCGGACGCGGAGTCCGAAGAGGAGGGCATCGAATGGGATGAGTTCGCGGTCACGCGCACCGCTCCGAACCACGGGCCCTTCTCCGGCGGTACGCCGGTTCTTGTCAGGGGAAGAGGATTTGAAGACGGGGCCCTCGTGTATTTCGGCGAGCACATGGTGCAGCTGCCCGACACGGTGTTTATCGACGACAACAGGATCCAGGTGAAGAGCGCGCCCGCAGGCTCGCCCGGCCCCGTGGACGTCAAGGTTGTGATCGGCGAGGAAGAGGCCGTTCTCGAGGACGGGTACACCTACGACGTCTTTTACGTCAATCCGGCTTCCGGGTCCGTGGCGGGCGGCACCTACGTGGAGATCACGGGGCACGACACCAACTTCCAGCCCGGCTCGACGATCGCCTTCGACGGCGATGAGGCCGTCGACGTGGACTGGGTCTCGGAAACGAAAATGACCTGCCGGACCCCGATGGGCTCCATCGGCCCCGCGGATGTAGTCGTGGAGGGGCCTGACGATGATTACGAGGCAATAGAGGCTTATGAATATTACAACAGCACGGACCCGGTAAACGGCGGGCTGGGAGGGGGCCCCATAGACGGCGCCGTCAATGTCACGATTCTCAACGCGATGAGCGGGGAGCCCGTGGAAGACGCGTTCTGCATCATGGGGACGAGCGGGGAAACGGTCTACCAGGGCCTTACGAACGCGGCGGGCCAGATAACGTTTTCCGGCCCCGACCTGTCGGGAAGGCAGATCGTCACGGCGTCCAAGGAGGAATTCGAATCCACGACGATCGAGGAGTTCGACGCCAAGGACGTGACCATCTTCCTGGTGCCCACGACCATCTCCATGGGCCCGGGAGAGCTCCCGCCACCGAGGCTTGGAGCAACGGTCCACGGCGAGCTCGTGTTCGAGCATGCCGGGGAGTTCGGCCCCGGACCCTGGGAAATCGTTCCCAACCCCGGCCCCAACGAGGAGAAAGTGGCCTTTGTCTACGGCACGGGATACGACTTTCTGTACCCGCCGCCCAACCCCGGGCTCGGCG
>JBDRLK010000358.1:0-3726 GCA_043813155.1 Pseudomonadota bacterium
CGTAGCGAGGGCGTGATTGCCGAGCCGGATCGCGAGCGCGCCCGCAGCGCCCGATGGAGGCGTAGCAGGGCACCATCGACGAGGGCGCGAGGACGTAAGCCGCGATACGGCCGGCAGGCGCGCCCGCAGCAGTGAGTGGTCCCTTACTTGCGGGGCGCTGTACTGAGGCGGCGGCGGCATGTGCCGTACACTGTAAAAACCTATTGTCATGGTATTTCATTTGTACTATAATAGCTTGTCAAAGCTATGGGAAGGATACCCCAACAAGACCTGTCGATACTCAAGCTCCTGCTGAAGGAGGGGCTCATCACCAAGGACCTCTACGAGGGGTCCATCCACAAGTACGAGGCGTACGGCGGTTTCCTCGACGACATCCTGATGGATATCGGGAACCTTGACGAGAAAGCGCTTCTCAGCGCGATCGCGGCCTATCACGAAACGAAATTCGTGACAACGGACAAGCTCAAGAACGCGGATTTCGGCAGGGACATCCTCAACATGCTGCCCATCAAGATGGCCAGGACGTACACGGCGTTCCCCATCAACTACGAAGACCAAGCCAGGGCGCTGACCGTGATCACGCCCAACGTAACGGACATCAACGCCATCACTGAAATGGAAAAACAGCCCGGAATAAGGAAAGTTTATTGCTACGTGGCGCTGTCCGACACGGTCAAGCGCGCGATCAAAAAATGGTATGAAAGGGACGAGAGCGCCTTCGAATCCGATCCCATGAAGGACATCAACAAGTACCACCAGCTCCTGGACGTGTACGAGAAGACGGTGATCGATGAGAAGCAGCAGAAATCGATCGAGCAGGAAGTTTCGGCGGTCGAAGTCAGGCTCGGTCCCGTCATGAGCTCGCACGAACAGGTCTTCGACGAAAATGACTTTGACAAGGCCTCGCGGCCTGAGGGAGAGGCGGAAGAAGGCGAGGCCCACGAGCCTGCCGCAGGAGGCATAACGGCGGAGAATTTCCTCAGCACGCTGCAGATCCTCGTGGGGCTGCTGGAAAGGGAAAGGCCCGACCTGAAAGGGCATTCCGTTCAGGTTTCGCGATTCATCAAGCAGGTGGGAGAAAGAATCAGGATCCCTAAACACGAGACCTATGGGTACGCCATCGCGGGCGTTCTTCACGATATCGGAAAGAGCGGCATGTTCCACCTGACCACCCTCAATGTCTCTCTCTATGAAGGGCACAAGAACTCGGCTGAAAAATTCTACCTCACCCCCGCGAAAATCTTCGAGACCGTCGCGATTCCCGAGCAGACGAAACAGGCCATCGAGTCAATGTATGAAAGGTTCGACGGGGACGGCTTCCCGGGCAATTTTTCGGGGAAGGACATACCGCTGGGCGCCAGGATCCTGGCGGCCGCCGACAGCTTCAGCGACCTGGTGATGAACCCGCGCAACCCGTTCAGGCGCATGCTCTCGAACGAGGAAGCGATCAAGGCCATGGAAAAGCACAAGGAGGCCATCTTCGACCCCGTGGTCCTCAACGCGCTGAAGCTGATCGTCGCGGGCGGCAAGCTGAGAGACTCCATCCTTATGGGGCAGAATTCCCTTCTCGTCGTGGACAGCGACACGGAGCAGGGCACCATACTGGACCTGAACTTCGCAAACGCGGGGTTCAACGTCGAGGTATGCGACAACTCCAGGATCGCCATGGACAGGATAAAGGCGAAAAAGTTCGACGTCATCCTGACCGAGGTCGACCTGGAGCCGATCGACGGGTTCGAGCTGATCAAGAGGATAAAGGCAAACGACAAGGTCAAGCATGTCCCCGTCGTGTTCTACACGACGCGCTCTTCACCCAAGGACGTTGACAAGGGATTCTCCCTGGGAGCCGCGGATTACCTGGTCAAGCCCTCCAGCGTGGAGCTGCTCATCGCCAAGATCATGAAGACGACCAGGGATGCGGCGGCAAAGGCCGCCGCGCCCACGGACGGGGCAAGCGGCTCGCTGAAGGAGATGGACCTTCCCGATCTCATCCAGGTCCTGAGCCAGGGCAGGAAGACGGCAAAGCTGAAAATCACTTCCAACAAGAAGGACGGCGAGATTCATTTTCTGACCGGCCAGATCGTCAATGCCCTTATCGACGACAAGGAGGGGGAAGATGCGTTCTACGCAATGCTTCACTTCACGGACGGTTACTTCAACATTGATCCCAAGTTCACTCCATCGAAGACAATGATCAACATCGGAACGGAAGCGCTCCTGCTCGAAGGGATGAGACTGCTCGATGAATCACTGAAATAAGGAGAAGACAGGAGATGAGAGCAAACGTAACACTGCTTCGCGCCATGGCGTGGTCCATCCTCGTGTCGGGCCTCATGGCATGCAGCCAGGAAAGCGGCACCGGAGAAAACCTCGAGGAATGCACGGAAAGCGAGACGACCGCCTCCGGCTGCGGCCCGGAGGAAACGTGCTACAAGATATTCCGTGTGGCCCATTGTTTCTGCGGCGTGCATATCTGTGATTCCAACGAGGTCTGCAGCGGCGGGATCTGCGATTCCTCCTGCACCAGCGAGCAGGCCTCGGAGTGCGGTGAGAAGGAATATTGCGAAGTCATCGCCGGCTCCCCCACGTGCCTCTGCTTCGGCCAGGAATGCGGAGACAACCAGTACTGCAGCGCATTGGGGCATTGTGAGAATACGGACAGGCTGTGCACGGGCTATGAGCTCCTGGCCTGCGACAACAATGAAACCTGCGGCGTTCATATGGGGGAGGTCGCATGCCTGTGCGGGGTATCCGCAACCTGCGATAGCGACCAGTTCTGCAACCCCGGGGATGAGTGCGAAGACATGGTCAGGGGCTGCTCGGAAACGGAGGGGGAGGAATGCATCGACAAGGGGACGTGCTCGGTCAACAGGGGCGAGATACTCTGCCGCTGCGGAGCCGAGATCTGCAGGGAAAACGAATTCTGCAACGGTTCCAATCTGTGTGAGCTCCAGATAAGGTCATGCACCGTGCTCGAAGCCATGGATTGCAGTGAATACGAAACATGCAGCGTTGAGACGGGAGAGGTTCATTGCACCTGCGGCGACACCGAATGCACGGAAGGATACGTTTGCGACGAAAGCCGCGACTGCGTCCCTGAATAGCCGCCGACAGGCGAATCGGCCGTAAAAAAAGTGATCTGCCCCTATTGCCATTTTCCGAACGAGACTTTTGAGACGTTCTGCCTGAACTGCGGGGCGCCGCTGCCGTCAAAAAAGAAACCTGCGCCCGCCGGGGGGTCCGGCTTCCTTCAGCCCGCGGCCCCGCCGCCCGGCGCGCCCCCTGCGTTTACCCGGCAGCCGACAGCGGTTCAGCCTCCGGGGCAGGTTGCTCCCGGCGCCTATTCGTCAGCCGCATCCCCGGCAGCACCGGCGGCCGTCCCGCCCCAGTACCCGGCGCAGGCGCAGACGGGGGTGGGCACCGGCATGCCCGTTAAAAAGAAAAAAATGAGCGGATGCGCCATCGCGGCCGTCATCATCGCGGTTCTCGTCGCAGTGCCTGCCGTTATTATCATCGTGCTGGTTTTTGGAATGGGCCTGTGGTTGACGCAGCCGGGGGACGAGCAGCTTTCGAACGTGAACGTTGCGGCCGTGGCGGAACCGGACGAGGCCGGGGAGCCGGCGGAAAAGAAGCCGAAGGAAGCCCTCCCCGCTGAAAAAGAAGAAGGGAAAACCGCTGAAACGCAAAAGGCCGCGGCCCGTGAGTCCAATCCCCTCCTGAAAAATC
>JBDRLK010000359.1:0-8946 GCA_043813155.1 Pseudomonadota bacterium
TTCCACACGCCGCCGGGATATTCATTGGCCCCAAAATAAGGGATGCCCTTTTCCTCGAGAGTTTTCTTTGCTTTCCCCATGTCCGGCGTCTGGAGCGTGACATGATGGACGCCGCCTTCCCTGTGCTTCAGAAAACCATCAAGAAGCCCGCCCTCCTGCGTGGGCGTAAGCAGCTCCAGCCTCGTGAGGTCGCCCAGGGCATGGTTGCACCAGAAAAAATTTGCCCCGGGAGTGTCGCCGGACGCGCCGGGCACGGCGCCCAGAACATCCTGGAAAAACCCGGCTGCCTTCCTGTAATCCCTGACCGCTACGGCCACGTGGTCGATTCGTGAAATCATTCTTGCCTTCTCGCTTTCATTAATGCAGGGACAGAGTATACTCTCTCCTTGTTCCTTATTCAAATGCTGAAACCAGGAACCCATAAGCCGCTGCTCATCGGTAAAAACATGTTTAATTTATTCATGAGCATGCCAATGACCCGATCAGCCGGGATGCTGCACACGATCGTCCTCTGCGCCGCCCTCCTTGCGGCCGGCTGCGGAAAAAAAGGCGATGACTCCAATCCCTGCGACGGCGTCACCTGCTCGAACCACGGCATGTGCATCATCGTGGGAGGCTCGGCTGCCTGTGACTGCTACGAAGGCTACAGGCCTGTGGGGCTTTCATGCATTGCAATGGAAGAGGATGCGGACGATGAGCAGGATGCCCCCGCCGACATGGATGCGGCGGAAGACTCAGCCGCGGGCGAGCCCGACTCGCCGCCAGACGGGGACGATACGGCTGCGGACGATCAGCCGGCAGAGGACATGGCGCAAGAGGATACGGGCGGAGAGGATATCGGGGAAGAGGAGACTCCGGTCATCGGTGAATGCGAAAAAGCCGGAATCGATGTGAGAGTCACCAGCGACGAGACGAACACTAATCATCCCAGCATAACATTTTCGGGCAGCCGGTTTGGCCTTGCCTGGGAAGATGCGGCGGCGAATGAAATCTATTTTGCCCGGCTGAACGAAGAGGGAGACATTGAGGGAAGCATAATGGCCCTGACAGGAGACGCCTGGGATTCCTACTCCCCGAGCCTTGTGTTCAACGACGGCTTTTATGCCGTTGCCTGGATAAACGTGCAGTCCGCAGGCTCCGACGACGAGCTTTTCTTTACCAGGTTTAACACGGAGGGAATTCAAATCGGGGGTGAAATTCAGGAGACGGACGAAGCGCTGACCTTTGGGACCGTAAGCCTGACGCCGGCGGGGTCCGGCTACGCGATTGCCTGGAGCGACAATCGTGACGGCGGCTCGGAAATCTACTTTGCCCTGCTCGATACGGTTGGAGTAAACACCAGCACGGGCAAGAGGATAACAAACAATCCGAATCTGTCCTATGAGCCGAGCCTGGCCTACACGGGAAGCGAGTACGGCGTGGCATGGACCGATTCCAGGGAAGGCCACGGAAAAATATACTTTGCCAGAATCGACGGCGCCGGGACAAAAATCGACGACGACGTGAGAATATCCTTCGGCGATGAAGATGATTCCAGCCCGAGCCTTGTCTTTGCGGGAACCCAGTTCGGCATTGCGTGGGCGGACGGCCGCAGCGGCACCGTCCCGGAGATATATTTTTCCCGGATCGGTCTGGACGGGGTCAAAGAAGGCGGCGACATCAGGATCTCACCTGTCGGCCTGAATTCGGGAATGCCGAGCCTGGTCTTCTCAGAGGGCGTATTTGCCGTGGCCTGGAGCTCTGACGTGGGCGAGATGAATACGGAAATCTACTTCGCCCGGCTTGATGAAGACGGAATGAAAGCGGGAAGCGATGTCAGGATAACGAATGACAGTGGTTTATCCGGTTTTCCCGTCCTGGCCGCCACGGGAAGCGGGTACGGCGTTGCCTGGAGCGATAACCGCGATGAAGAGATCCTGGAAATCTACTTTTCCCGGATCACCTGCGATCTTTAGGCGACTGCCTGTCCTTCCAGGCCGGCATTTTCAACAGCACCTGCTTTGCGGCTTCAGTGGCTTCTTGTTCGCTGAGCCCCTTCATCTTCATGAGGAACCCGGACAATCCGGCCAGCAGCTCGTTGTACGATTTCATGGTGCCGTCCTTTCGGCTGCAGTTAACGCAGTAGGACCTGCCCGTGTCGCCATTGAAATAGTCCGCCGGCTTATTCATCGGCATTCCGCATGAGATACATTGCATCGACATAAAAAACCCCTTCCCGGTATTGGAAGTCATCTTATAAATACCCTATTCCTCCCAACCCCGGGCAGGGGCGACTTTAGTCGCCCGTGGTGCTGCACGCCCTCGGCGTGCCTTTAGAGCAACGGGAGGCTAAAGCCTCCCCTACCCTGGTTATTGATGAGATGGCTTCCTCCCCTACCCTGGTTATTGATAAGATGGCTTCCTCCCCTGCCCTGGTTATTGATGAGATGGCTTCTATTGCTTCACGCTTCTTATTGCCCGCCAGACCTTTTCCGGCGTCAATGGAAGCGTACGGATCCTGACGCCAACGGCATTGTAAATGGCATTGGCGATAGCGGGCGCGGGCCCGTTGATGCATATTTCTGAAACACTTTTGGCCCCGAACGGGCCGGTTTCCTCGTAGCTCGGGACCAGTATGGTCTTTATCTTCGGCTTGTCGCGCATGGAGAAAATGTGATAGCTGCCCAGGCTTGGGTTGAGCATCTTGCCGTTCTTGTTGAACAGATACTCCTCGGTTAGGGCGTAGCTGATCCCGTTGAGAACGCCCCCCTCGGTCTGCCCCTCGGCCAGCTTCGGGTTTATGGCCGTGCCGCAGTCCACGGCAGCCACGTACTTGAGCACGCGCACCTTGCCGGTCTGCGTGTCCACTTCCACGTCGGCAAAATGCGCGGAAAAGGGCGGGGGCGACTTGTGCGTGATGTGCGACGCGCTGGCCGTGATCTGGAACTGGTTCTTCTCGTACAGCGAGTAGAGGGCGATTTTCTCGAAGCTGACCCCGGCGCTGCCGTCTTCGGTGCAGACCCGCGAATCTTCGGCCTGCAGCTTCCCCGGGTCGAGCTCCAGCATCTCGGCGGCAACGGCGATCATCTGTCGCTTTGCGTCCTCGGCAGCCTTGCGCACGGCTTCGCCCGTCAGGTAGGTCGTGCTGGACGCATAGGCGCCCACGTCAAAGGGCGTCAAGTCCGTATCGGACGAGTACACGATGATCCTGTCCACGTCCGTCCCCAGCTCCTCGGCCGCGATCTGGGCCAGCACCGTGTCGCTTCCCGTCCCGAGATCCGTGGCGCCCATGAGCAGGTTGAAGGAGCCGTCGTCGTTGATCTTGATCGCGGCCGCCCCCATGTCGATCTCCGGGACGCTCGAGCCCTGCATCAGGCAGGCCATGCCCAGGCCGCGCCTCAAACGGCCCGTTTTTTCCGTAAATCCCGTGCGCTTTGACCAGCCGATTTCCAGCGCGCCGAGCCTGATGCACTCGTCGAGCTCGCAGCTGCCTATCTTCATCTCCACGCCCTCGCGGCCCTCTCCCAGGGCCTCGAAAACCGGCGACCCCTCCCCTGTCCGGATGTGGTTCATTTTTCGAAATTCCAGCGGGTCCATGCCTATGGCTTCGGCCATCTCGTCCATCTGGCAGTCCACGGCAAACGATGCCTGTGTCGCGCCGTAGCCCCTGTACGCGCCGGCCACGGGCAGGTTGGTGTATACCGTGGTCCCCTCGAAATGGATATTGTCCGAGCGATAGAGGGGCAGGACCTTGCTGCCGCAATTGCAGACCACGGTGAGCGCGTGGGAGCCGTAGGCGCCCGTGTTGGACGTGACGTCCATGCCCAGGGCCGTGATTTTCCCCTCCTTCGTAACGCCGCTCCGGATCCTGAAGCGCTGGGGGTGGCGCGTGCGGCTGCTGATGAATTCCTCCCTGCGCGACATCTCGTAGAACACGGGCTTTCCCGTGCGCATGGCCATGAGCGCCACGATGTCCTCGATGAGGACCTCCTGCTTTGCTCCGAAACCCCCGCCTATCCTGGGCTTGACCACCCGGATCCTGCGCACGGGGACCTCGAGCCTGCCTGCCACGATGCGCCTGACGTGAAAGGGGACCTGCGTGCTCGTGGTGATGACGATGCGCCCCATGGAATCGATGTGCACCATGGCGACGTGCGTCTCCATGGGCGTGTGCTGGGCGTAATGGGTTTCGTACATGCGCTCGAAGCTGTAGTCCGCCTCGGCCATCCCCTTGTCCAGGTCGCCCGAGTCCATGCCCACGCGGGCGCAGATGTTTTTCTCCGGCTCGTACGGCGCGGGAATGGGAAGGCGCGCCTCGGGCTCGTCATGAATGACCGGCGAGCCCTCCTTCAGCGCGTCGTCGATGGACAGGACCGGATCGAGCACCTCGTACGCGACCCTGATGGCCTCGAGGGCGGCCCGCGCGATCTGCGGCGTTTCGGCCGCAACGGCCGCGACCCTGTCGCCCACGTGGCGGACCTTTGCGTCGAACATGAACGTGTCGTACGGGGAAGGCTCCGGGTATCCCTGGCCCGCCGTCGTGTGGGCCACGCGCGGCACGTTGCCGTGATAGAGCACGCACGCGACGCCCGGCATGTCCTGCGCCGCGCTGATGTCGATCGACTTGATGCGCGCGTGGGCATGCGGGCTTCCCAGCACGGCCGCGATCAGCGCGCCCGCCGGCTTGAAGTCGGCCACGTACGAAGGCTTGCCCAGGGCGAGCGAAAGCGAGTCTATTTTCCGGACGGATTTTCCGACGACCTTGAATGGTTTCCTGCCCATCACGCGCCTCCTTTCGATCCGGAGGAGTTGCCGTCAATCACCCTGCGAAGCGCGTCCCATATTTTCTCATAGCCCGTGCACCGGCAGAGGTTGCCGTCCATGTACTCGCGGATCTTCCCGTCATCCGGATTCGGATCGGCATCCATCAGGGCCTTGGCGGCCATCACCATGCCGGGTATGCAGAACCCGCACTGTACGGCCCCCTCGTCCACCAGGGCCTGCTGGAATGCCGTGGGATTGTCGAAATCGCCCTCGCCCTCGATGGTCCGGATGTCGCGCCCCTGCGCCTGGAACGCGTAGAGGATGCAGGCATAGACCGCGCGGCCGTCCATGATCACGGTGCAGGAGCCGCAGGTGGCTTCCCCGCAGCCGTGCTTGGTTCCCGTGTACCCCTCGCGCCGCAGCACGTCGAGGAGCATCTCGTCCGGCCTTATCTCGAACTGCTTTGCCTCGCCGTTGAGGCGCAACGTGATTCGTTTTGTCTCAGCCATGGCTCCCTCCTCCTCCAGCCTCCTCCAGCGCCAGCGCAAGCACATCCCCGAGGATGACCCTTGCCAGGTGCGCGGCGTACTCGTCGGACATGCCCTCCTTTCCTTTCCAGGAAACGCCGGCCGCGGCCCCTGCCACGGCCTTTTCAATGCCCGATCCGTCCGCCGGCCCGCCGGTCAATGCCTGCTCCAGGTCCGGAAGGCGCCGCGGAAATGAAACGGCGGCACCGGCCGCGACGCGGGCGTTTTTAATGATCCCGGCCTCGAGCGTGACCCGGGCCGCGGCCGTCATCATGCTGAAACCGGCGGCCGTGCGCACTTCCTTGTGGTACCCGAAGCCCGCTCCCGCACCATTGCCCGCAATCACGGCCGGAACGGTCAGTGACGCAAGAAGCTCGCCGTCCTTGAACAGGCGGGCCGGCTGCGATTTGAAGTACTCGTCCGCCGCGAGCGTCCGTTCGCCGGCGTCGCCCAGGATCGCCATTTCCGCGTCGAGGGCAAGAAGCGCAACGGGCAGGTCGGCCCACGGAAAAACACGCGCAATATTGCCGCCTATGGTCGAGATGTTTCTTACCTGCTGCGTTGCCACGCAACGCGCCACGCGATCGAGCACCCACCCGTCCGCGCGATGCTCCATGAGTGCGGCAAGCGTGGTCGCGGCCCCCACGCGGAAGGCCTTTCCATTTTCCCCCGCGTCCGGCCTGCCGATCCCATCGAGACCGAGGCGCGCGATGCTGACGGCCGTGCGGCTCGATTGCTCGGCAAAAAAGCGCATGGCCGTGGCGCCGGCCACGGGAAGCGCCGCGCTGCCGAGCTTCTTAAGGGCTGCCCGGGCCTCGTCCAGGCTTTCCGGAATAATGAAGTCGTTTATGTTCATTGTCTTTCCCTGTATTGTTTCAGCGGTATTTTGTCCCCAGTTTCTCTTCAGCCTGGGGCTCGCGCAAAAATAACTTCCCATTTCTGGACGCCGATCCATCCCGGCTGGCTGCGTTGCTGCACCCCGCCACTCATCGACGTAGTTCGACTACGCCTCCGTCGTTACGGGGACCCCGCGCCTTGCCAGCCGGGCGCCTCGGCGCCCAGAAAATGATCTTGCTCATGACTTTGGGGTTCCTCCTCAAACTGGGAATTTCCTTTTACGCAAGCCCTTGTCCACCATCTTCCCCGCAATGTCATTGGCCTGGTGAAAAAGCTCCTGCTCGTCCAGCCTGACCAGCCTGCCCCCCTCCACCAGGACCTCGCCGGCCACGATGGTCGCGTCCGCTTTCACGCCCGAACCGCACAGCAGGATGGCCGAAGCGGGGTCGTGCATGGCGCCCGCGAAATCGATCCGGTCCAGGCGGAACACGGCAATGTCCGCGGCCGAGCCCGGCTCGAGCCTCCCGATCTCAGGCCGGCCGAGGATTTTCGCGCCGCCCCTGGTGGCCATTTCCAGCACGCGCTGCGGCCCCATGGCGTCCACGGCCGTGCCCACGCGGTGCACGAGAAGCGCGAGCTGCATCTCACGGACCATGCTCGAAGCGTCGTTGCTCGCGCTGCCGTCCACGGCCAGGCCCACGCGCACGCCCTGCTCCAGGAGCCGCGGCACCTTGCAGATGCCGGAGCCCAGCCGCAGGTTGGAGCCCGGGCAGTGGGCAATGC
The DNA here is from genome assembly GCA_043813155.1 of Pseudomonadota bacterium. Taxonomy (GTDB): domain Bacteria; phylum Myxococcota_A; class Polyangia; order DRWM01; family DRWM01; genus JBDRLK01. The sequence goes on from JBDRLK010000359.1 coordinate 6,891, forward strand.
CCGTGCCCGTGTCCGCCAGCTTCCTGATCTCGTCGTCGTTGAAATAGATGCCGTGAGCGTACCACACGTCCTCGCCCACCCAGCCTGTTTTTTCCATGTAGTCCAGCGGCCGCATGCCCAGCGCCTGGAGGCAGAAGGCCTCCTCGTCCTTTGTCTCGCACACGTGCGTGTGCAGCTGCACGCCGCGCGAGCGCGCCAGCGCCGCCGTCTCTTCCATGAGCTCCGTGGTCACGGAAAAGGGCGAGCAGGGGGCCAGGACTATCCTGCACATGGAGAAGGGCTCGGGGTCGTGGTACTTGTCAATGAGCCGCTCGCTGTCGCGAAGGATTTCCTCCGGGCTCTGCACCACGTCGTCCGGCGGAAGCCCGCCGCCGGATTTTCCGCGGCTCATGCTCCCGCGCGCGGGGTGAAAACGCATGCACACCTCGCGGGCCGTTTCGATTTCAATGTCGATCCATTCATCGGGAGCGCTGTCCGGAAACAGGTACAGGTGATCGGTCGTGGTCGTGCAGCCCGAGAGAAGCAGCTCGCCGAGACCCACCTTCGTGCTGACCTCCACGGCCTCGGGCGTGAGCTCGCGCCAGACCTCGTAGAGCGAAACGAGCCAGTCGAAGAGCTTGGCGTTGTGCACTCTCGGTATGTTCCTGGTGAGCGTCTGGTAAAGGTGATGATGCGTGTTGATGAAGCCCGGGTACACGACCCGCCAGGCGCCGTCCATGACCTTCAGGTCGTCGCCCGGCTCCACATCGAGGCCCGCGCCTATGGCGGCTACTTTCCCGTCTTCCGCCAGCAGGTCCACGCCGCGGCGCGGCTCTTCACCCTCCACCATGGTCACGAGCGTGTGTATGTTCCTGATCAGCAGTCGCGGCATCTGTGACTCCCCGCAAATCGAACATTGTTTGTGCACCTGGCGAAGACTCCCACAAAAAGAGGGTTTTTTCAACCCCCTGCGGGCTTGCAGCACACGGTCACCGAAGCTGTCGAGCGGCAGGTGTCGTCATCACAATCATCTTTTCCGCTCCCGTCATTGTCCAAATCGTCGGAACAGGCCATGTTCGTGTTTTCCGAATTGCACGCCGAAACGTGCGGGTCCCGCTTGCAGTCGCTGTCCGTGCAGTCGACCAGTGTGTCCCCGTCGTCGTCCTCGCCGTTGCTGCATTTAGCGTTTCCGCACTCGAGCCCGCCGCCGCAGGAGCAGAAATCCACGTTCAGGTTGAACAGGCAGGAGAAGTCATCGCAATCCGAAAACCCGTTCCCGTCATTGTCGATCCCGTCATTGCACAGCGCCCCGTTGTCCTCCCGCAGGCAGACCGTCACGCAGCCGTTCACCCGGCAGTCCAGGTCATCGCAATCCACGAACCCGTCCCTGTCGTCGTCCAGGCCGTTGCCGCACAGCGCGTCGATGTCGGCCAGGATGCACAGGCCCGCCATGCAGACCATCGTGTCGGGACACTGATCGTCGGTCCCGCACGGCAGGCGGCACACCCTGTTGACGCAATTGTGCCCCGGGGGGCAATCGCCGTCGGTCGTGCACTCGCAGTCCGGGCAGTCCTCTTCGCAGTTGTTGCAGGACTCGCCGATTTCCGGCTCGCACACATCGTTCCCGCACATGTATTGCTCGATCCTGCAGTCAGGGCCGCAGCCGTCGCCCGGAAGATTGTTCCCGTCATCACACTCTTCAATGCCCTCTTTCCTGCCGTTGCCGCAGTAGGATGGTATGCTGTCATCAAAGACAACATCAGCCGTTTCGGGAGCATCGTCCGTTTCTCCGTCATGAAACTCCATCGGCCCCTTGCCGATGTCGATGATGCAGCCGGATATCCCTGTGAGGATGAAAGCAGAAAAAACAGTTGCAGCGCTTTTCTCCATAAGAACAGCTTAAATCATAACTGATATCCGCTCAAATTGAAAAGGGGACAGAGCACTTTTCCTCCGCTAAGTACAGCGCCCCGCAAGTAAGGGACCAGTCTCGTAGCGAGGGCGTGATTGCCGAGCCGGATCGCGAGCGCGCCCGCAGCGCCCGATGGAGGCGTAGCAGGGCTACATCGACGAGGGC
>JBDRLK010000360.1:0-8076 GCA_043813155.1 Pseudomonadota bacterium
GGGTGGCTGACGCCCCCCCTACCCGCCGGGGAAAACCGCGGGTGGCTGAAGCCACCCCTACCCGACGTGGATAACAGCGGGAGGCTGAAGCCTCCCCTACCCGACGGGGAGAACAACGGGGGGGGACGAAAGGAGGCAGCAAAAATGTGTCGCACGATAGGCATCGACCTGGGGACGTACAACTCGGCCGCGGCAGCGTCGCTGGCGCGCGGCAAGGTGGCCATGGTTGAAAGCCGCTACGGCAAAACGCTTTACGGCAAGAATTTTCCCTCCTTTGTCCTGTTTGACCGCAACGGCAGAATGCAGGCCACCGGGCAGAGGGCCAAGGCCGAGCTCGTGCTCAATCCCGACCTCGTGGTCTGGGGCATAAAGAGGCTCGTCGGCCTTTCCTACGCCGCGGCAAAAGAGAGGGGCGAGCTGAGGCGCTTCCAGTACGGCATCGAAGAGGGCGCCGGAGGCAGCATTCTCATAAAAGTCGGCGAGGAGCGGTTCACGCCGTCGCATATCCTTGAATTCATCCTGCGTGACATCAGGGACGATGCTGAAAACGCCAGGGTCAATCCCCTGCTCGGCGGCCCGATCGAGCGGGCCGTCATCAGCATCCCGGCCTACTTCACGGCCATCCGCACGGCGCCTATCGTCGAGGCCGCCAGGCACGCCGGTTTCGCCGATGTGGACACCATTGCCGAGCCCACGGCAGCCGCCATACAAAGCTCGCTCGACATCGACGAGGAAGCCAACCTCCTGGCCTTTGACATCGGCGCCGGCACGCTGGACGTCACGGTCATGCTGCTCGCCCGCGAGCAGGACGACCTGATCCCGGGCGAGCTTTGCACGTCAGGCCATGAAGCGCTCGGCGGGATCGACATGGACGACTTGCTCATCGCCCATATCGTCGAGCGTTTCGGGCTGGCGGGAATCGAGAACGAGCCGGGCGCCATGGCCATGCTCAAGGAGGAGACGGAAAAGGCCAAGATCAGGCTGTCGACCAGGAAATCGGCGCCCATCGACCTGCCGGACGGGCAGACGTTCGACCTGACACGCGGCGAGCTCGAAGAGGTGCTCGGGCCTCTCCTGGACAGGTGCCGCGGCCCGATCAGGGTGGCGCTCCGGCAGGCAGGGCTTTCCGCCGCCGGCCTCGACCACGTGCTTTTCGTTGGAGGGCCCACGCACATGTCATGCATCAGGAGGGTTGTTATCGAGGAGCTCAGGGAGCTGGGCGCCGGGCCGGAGCTGCTCGGGAGGCTCGAGCGCCTGGATGGGGACTGCCTGCCCGTCGACCCCATGGAATGCGTTGCCCGCGGGGCCGCACTGAAGGCCGGCAGGATCATCGAGCCCATAGGAAAGGTCATTGCGGAAGGGTATGGAACGATTTACGGGCCCGTCGAGGATGCGGACGATTATTTCGTGCCGATCATCCGGGACAATTCCCCCTACCCGATAGGCGGAAAGGGCGTGCTGTGTCACGTCAATCCCAAGGCCCTTGAAGTTCCGGTCCCGCTGGTGGCCAAAAGGCCGGACCCCGACAGGTCCACGGCCGGGGAAATTGTCTACAGGTACGAGTACCTGGGGAACTACACGCTCAGCATCACGCCCACGGGCAGGCTTCCGACCATAGAAATCAACCTGCAGGTGACGGACGACAAGAGGGTTGTTGCCACGCTCGTCCACCCCCAGACGCGCCAGCAGGTGCGCTTCGAGGGGCTGGGCACGCTGAAGGGGGAGCAGATCGAGCTGCAGGAGCACACGCCCCCCGACACGCTCAGCGTGAAAGACATCCAGATCTTCAAGCACGCTTTCAGCGACAGGAAGGGCCGCTGGACGAAAAATCATCTCGAGCATCACATTCACGTTGCGTCCGAAGCCCTGGCCCTCGTGAAGGACCCTGCCAACCCGAGGGTCCAGAAGTCGATCGGCGAAGTGGAAGTCGCCGTGCGAAGGGCCGTTGACGCGGGATACGGAAACCCTGACATCGACTGTCCCAATATTTCCAACCGTATCAAGGAGCTCTTTGACACGCTGCGCCAGCCCGGCATCAACCAGATCACGGGCGAGGAGTTTCTTCGCTACCTGGGCCAGCTCACGCACATAGCCGGGATGGAGTGAGGTACTCGATGCCGCATGAAGCCCGCATGATCATAGCCTATGGGATGAAGGGGCACTACGAGGCTGTGCTCGGCGTCGCCCACGACGCATCGAGCAAGGCAATCCACAGGGCCCACATCATGCTGCTTCACAGATTCCGCGCTTTTCCCGATGTCGTCCTCTGCATCAACAATGCGAAAGCCGCGATCACGGGCGAAAGCTATATTGAAAAGGGAAGGAGGCTTTCGAGAATAGGCAAAATGGAGGAAGCCCTGCCCTACATCCGCATGGCCGTGGAGCGGCAGGGAAAGGCGGCGGATTACCGCTGGCTCGGCAACACGCTTTCCAGGCTCAAGCGCTACGAGGAAGCGCTCCCCTGCTTTAAAAAGGCGCTGGAGATCCCTTCCCCGCCGAATCTCGAGGGCTGCTGCGCCCCCCGGACCGCGGCGCCCGAGCAGTTTGAGGAAGTGCTGACCCATGCGCTCAGGCGGCAGCAGCAGCAGAGCGACGCCATTGTCCATCACTGGCTCGGAAGCTCCCTGGTCGAGCTCGGCCGGCCGAATGAAGCGCTCACGCATTTCGAGCGGGCCGCCCGGCTGCGCGACGACGCGTTCAACAACTACTGGCTGGGAAGCCTCCTTTTGCACATGCTCCGATGCGAGGAAGCGCTGCCGCGCCTGGAAAGGTCGGTGGCGCTTCGCGGCGACGTGCTGGACCGCGAGCTGCTGGCCGACTGCCTGACCATGCTCAAGCAAAAGAGAGCCAGGATATTCTGGTCGGGAGTGAAAGTAAAAATCCCGGAGCCGAACGCGAAAATCGCGCTGCCCGTCCTTGTGGCCGTCATCGTGCTCTGCGGGCTTTTCATCATCGGCGAGGCTCCCGCAGCCGGCATCATCTTTATCCTGGCTTTCCTGGTCATCACCGATGTGACGGGGGTCGTCGGGCGGGGCTTTTCTACCCGCGGCGGCGCCGGGCGGCCAAAACAGCGGCCGCTATGACCAGCAGTATGAGGAGGGGCGCGGCGGGCGGAAGGCCGCTGCGCACGCCTGACCCGGCAACAGAGCAGGAGCATTGCTCGACGACCTTCTCGTCGCAGGTCTGCCAGTACCAGCCGACGACCTCACCCAGCCGGCTTGCCCCCGCAATTTCGAACGCGATGTCCAGGGTCAGCTTGTCCGGAGGGATTTCAGCGTACATTCTCGTGATCCCCCAGGATGTATCGTAATAGTACTCCATGATGGACTGCATTTCCGGGGACTCGGGGTAGAACTCGCAGCCTTGCACGTAATGCTCGTGAAAATAGCAGTCGCGGCTCTGGCGCGAATCAGTGGAAAACTGGATGAGAAAGGTGTTGCCCTGCCCTGCCGTGAGAATGGCCTCTTTTCTCTCGTCATAGCGCTCCGCGGTGAGCTCGTCACCCAGGCTTCCTGCTCCGGAGATGAAATCCCAGGCATAATTCGATGGGACACGGCTTCTTCCTTCCTCGTCGACGATCCAGAGCAGGACCTTGATCTTCTCCGTGCTCGAGGCTGCGGTCAGGCGCATGGGGTAGAAAGGCTCGACATCGGCCGGAAGCATAAAGCGGATGGGCTTGAGCCTCCGCACATCCTCCACTCCCGGGTCTATCTTCGCGGCAAAGAAATAGCTGCCCTCGGCCGCGAGCTCGGCGATGATGGGCTCGGCCCGCGGGAGGATCACGAAATCGTTCTCCTCGAGCCAGCTTACAAGGCTGTCACCGCCCGCCGAGGAAATGATCGCGTATTCCAGGACGCCGATTTTTCCAGATTCCCAGACCGTCACCTTGCTGGGGTCGAGCTCGCCGTTCGACAGGCTGTCGCCTCCTGTTTTCGCAAAGGGGGCGCAGCCCCCGGAGGAAGAGCCGCATTCCTCGTAGCAACTCTCCTGGAAGAACCACGTGGCCGTGTACTCGTCCATGTCCTTGAAAAACCTGTCGTCAACAGGATCGGGGTCCACGTCGGGAAGCACGGGGAACGGGATAACCCACCCGAACGCGGCAGGGTCGCCGCTGTAGCTCGCGCGAAGGTACAGGTCCCATTCGCCGGACGAGCTGATCTTGATGATGGCCATCTGGGCGTCCACGTCGACGGGCGCCTGCTCCCCGCTTGCGGGCGTCGGGAAAAAGCACCCGTCGGCCCACACGCTTTCGGTCCCAAGCACGACTGCCGCAAACAGGAAAATCGAGGCAAAGCTTTTTATGCTCATCTACTCTACTCCGGCTTCCGGCGGGGCCAAAGCCCCTGCCCTACCCAGCTCTACTGACAATGTGGGGGCCAAAGCCCCTGCCCTACCCAGCTCTACTGACAATGTGGGGGCCAAAGCCCCTGCCCTACCCAGCTCTACTGACAATGCGGGGCCAAAGCCCCTGCCCTACCCAGCTCTACTGACAATGCGGGGCCAAAGCCCCTGCCCTACATGGTGCGCGAGGGACGGCTATGTGCCGTCCCAGCCCGCGATCCTGGCCATGAGCCACCAGAAGGCCCTGCCCTTGACCGCGCAGCTCGCGTTCGTGGTGTGGCCGCATTCGTCACCGCTGTAGTCGGAATGCTCGACCGGCACGGTGTGGCTTTCGAACTCGTACGTGGCCTGCGCGCCGCCGCTCCAGGCATCGAGATCCGCGAAGTCGAAAAGGATCTTGTTGTTGTCACTGACGTAGTTGCGGATCTGCTCGTTCCTGAGCCAGCGGTTGTACCCTTCCGCCCCCGTGGCCTGGGCGTTTCCGGTCATGTAGATGAAGGTAATGTCCGGGTACTCGCTCTCCAGCGTGGCCATGGCGTCGAGGTAGCCCTGCGTGTATTCCTCGGTATTGTAATCCTGCTGCGTGCACCAGGACCAGATGGAAACGTTCACGTCACTGTGGTCCAGCACCCACCGGGTGAGGTCCAGCGCGCTCGCCCCGTCCCAGTACAGGTCCGGAGTGATATAGGTCTCGCACCCGCTTTCGCCCGGCTGGCCGTCCAGCACGTTGAGGGCCCCGGCTTCCGAAGGAACGGTGCACGTGCTGATCGTCGAGTTGAACGCGCCGTCCTCCGCCTCCACGTTTCCCAGCCCCTGAGTGATCTGGCTGCCGTGCGACGTGTGGGCATAGTGGATTTTCAGGGTGTTCATGGCCGTGGTGACCCATTCCGACGGAATGTCGGAAAGCGTCGTGCTCGTGTGATCGGCTATGACGGCTTCTTCCGGCGTCCCCTCCGGCGAATCCTCCAGCGTGTCTTCCAGCACGTCCTCCAGCACGTCCTCCAGCACGTCCGGGACCACGTCCTCGACCGGGTCGGGCGCCAGATCGTCCGCCGGGTCCGGCGTGGTATCGGGGGTCGGGTCCGGCGTGACATCACCCGTGTCGCCCACGTCCGTCCCGTCGGCTACATCCGTATCCGCGTCTTCATTGCCGCCGTTGCCGTTGTCGCAGCCTCCCAGAAGAAGAAGCGCCGCGATCACATACGTCATTGCTTGCACCGTTCTCATGATTCCTCCTATCTTCAGATTCACCCGGGTTTTGATTACCCCTCAATGTAACCCCATTTTTGCCGCAAGTCAAAACTTTTGCCATGAGCCACATCATTCTGACCAGGGGTAGGGAGGCTTTAGCCTCCCGCCAGGGGTAGTGGAGGCTTTAGCCTCCCGCCAGGGGTAGGGGAGGCTTTAGCCTCCCGCTGCTCTTGTGGCGCGCCAAGGGAGCGCGGCCAAACGGGCGGCTGAAGAACCTGTCAAGCCACTGTCTTTTGCCATGAGCGGAAAAGGGGACAGGGCACTTTTAAGTATACAAGTTTTTGCATAAGTGCTCTGTCCCCTTTAGGGATCCCCTTTTGGGATCGAACGCATTGACTGTTGCGGGCGATGGTGTTTTCATGAATCCCATCATGCTGATCCAGGCACATTCACCCCAACAGCTCGAGAGCATCAGGGAGATGTTCGAGGAATATTCGAAGGAGCTTGACTTCGACCTGTGCTTTCAGCATTTCAGCGACGAGCTGGCCGGCCTCCCCGGCGATTACGCCCTGCCTCACGGCCGCCTGTACCTTGCCGTGCTCGACGAAAAGCCGGCAGGATGCGCGGCGCTCAGGCGAATCGACGAGAGCACCTGTGAAATGAAAAGGCTTTACGTGCGCCGGCGGCTTCGGGGACGCGGGACCGGCCGCGAGCTCGCCATGCGAATCATAGATGAAGCACGTGCAATCGGATACAGGCGCATGAGGCTGGACACGGTCCCTGCCATGACCACGGCCATTGCGCTCTACACCTCCCTCGGTTTCAGGGAAATCACGCCATACCGCTTCAACCCCCTCGAGGGCGCCGTGTACATGGAGATGGTTCTTTTCTGAAAAGAATTTTCACGGGCCGTGAAAAAAGGCTTATCAGGGTTTTTAAGAAGAGCTGTTATTCCAGGGCTTCGTTTTCGCAGGGGGGGCCTGTATCGGAATCAAAGGGCCTCATGGAAGGAATGCTCTCGCAGCTGCCGTCCACGCACTGCTGGTCCTCGCCGCACGTCCTGTCCACACAGGACTGGGAAAACGTCACGTCGATCTCCTGCCTCTCGCCCGCCACGAACGCCCTGACGACCTCACGCTCGTAGACCTTCACGCCCTCCAGCCGCCACACGACCCTGAACGCGATCCACGCCCTGTACTCCGAGCCGAACACGTAATCCACGATGAGAGGCATATCGGCGTCGCTCGTGACGATGAACGTCCTTCGCATGGGCGTGCAGAATTCGCCCTCGCTGGTTTTCGACGTTGAGGCCGACACCTCGATCTCGTTGAATGACGCAGGCACCGGCACCTCTGAATCGATGATCAGCCTGGCAATGTCCACGGCCTCGCCTTCGCAGCTCACATGCGACAGGCAAAGAAACGCGGCGATAAGGATTCCCGCGGACGCCGTGACGGCGGGCATCCGTCGCTTACTCCACATCCTCGAAGCATGCTCCGGTTTTATTCTCATCGTTCTACCTTCCGTTGATTGTCCAGTCGGCATCCGGTCCCGAGCTCCCCCCGGTCCCGAGCTGCCAGTACAGCACGCCCGCAGCGCCTCCCCCGAGAATGACGACGCTGAGGACGCTCCAGAGCCATGGGTTTTTCCAGGCCGGTTTCCCGCCCTTCTTCTTTTCCTTTTTCTTTCCGTCCACGTCGGTCTTCATCTTCTTCACCTGGACGACCTTGCCGTCCTCTGTCACGACCTCCTCGATAACGAACATGTCGGCGGCTCCCGGCAGAAGCGGGATCAGCATGATGTCCACGGCCTCCTGCTGCCCGCTCTTGAGCGCCACGATTTTCTGTTCGCTCTCGAAGCCTTGCTTTTTTGCCTCGATGACATGGGTCCCTGCATTGAGATTGACGATCTCGTGCATGGGGGAAACGCCGACTTTCGCGGCGTCAATATAAACGTCGGCCCCGTTCTCGTTGACCGTGACGGTCAGCTTGCCCAGCGACGACTCCATTTCCCCTATCAGGGCCTCCACCTGGGCATACTTGTCCGGCGGGGCGTCGTTTCCCGCTTCGATCAGGTACCTCTGGAACGTGTTGATGGCGGACGTGAAATCGAACAGGGCCCTGTGGCACATCCCGATGTTATAGAGCACGTTGGGCTTTGCAAAAGTTTCGTACGACTCCTGGAAGTACGACAGGGCGTCGGGATAGTTTTCCGCGGCAAAGGCCTCCACGCCATTGATGAAAAGATCCTTGGCTTTCTGTTTCGTCGCGCTCAGCTCCTTCGCTTTCTTCTTCCCTTTTTTCTTGGCCGGCTTGGACTTCTTCACCGCCGCTTTCCTGGGTTTCTTGTGGGTTTCCGCCGAAACCGGGCCTGCCCACGCCAGCGCCAGCATGATAATGATCAACACTGCCTTTAATCTGCACATGTCTAGTCTCCGTAATCCGTGCTGATTGTCGTGCCCAGCCTGCCCTTGATGACCTTGTCCTTCTTTCCCTTGGTCTTTCCCGGCGGCTTTTCCTTTGCCGGCTTTGCCGTTGGCTTCTT
>JBDRLK010000361.1:0-2070 GCA_043813155.1 Pseudomonadota bacterium
CCGAGCTGCCGGACGTATCGGACCTGGAGAAGATGCTCAAGTAGCCCGGCCCGCGGCCCGCATCCCGGCGCCGCCGTGCTTTCTCTTCAGGAACGCTCGATCATGAAGCGGGCGACGCCCCGCCACAGCCTCTCGAAGCCGAAAAAACCCGGCACGAGGAAAACATGGTGCGTGACTTTCCCGCGCTTCACTCTCCGGCCTCCGGGCCCTCCGCCGGGCAAGCGGCGTTGCCGCCGCAGTTTTTCACGTGCTTTCCCAGGAAGGCGATCCTCTTTTTCAGGGCCGCTGTATTGTTCTCCTTCTTCTCGATGCTGTGCCCCTCGTCGTCGAACACGATCATCTCCACGATGCCGCCGTTTCCCTTCACGGCGTCCCTGATCTGAAAGGCCTCGCTCACGGGCACCCTGGGGTCGTTCTTCCCGTGAATGATCAGAAGGGGCGCCTTGATCATGGCGGCCCTGTAAAGCGGAGAGATGCTTTCGAGAAAACTCCTGTCCGTGTCCAGGGACCCGTACTCGGTCTCCCTCAGCGGCCTGCGGTACGGGGCCGTGTTCTCCAGGAACGTGACGAAGTTCGAGATTCCCACGGTGTCGATGCCCGCGGCCCACAGGCCGGGATAGAGCGTGAGGCAGGCCAGGACCACGTAGCCGCCGTAGCTCTCGCCCGTGATCGCTATCCTGTCCGGGTCGATGTATCCCGAGCTCTCGAGCCAGTCCACGCCGGCGATCACGTCCTTTACGGCGTCCTCGCGTTTTTTCCTGTTGTCGAGCTGGGCGAATGCTTTGCCGTAACCCGTGCTTCCCCTGATATTGGGGGCGAAGAGCGCGTAGCCCTGCGCCACGATGTGCTGGATGGACGGCTTGAACACGGGCGCGAAATGCGACGAGGGCCCGCCGTGAATGTACATCACGCAGGGCAGCCTGTCCCCCTGCTTCGCCCCCGCCGGCAGGTAGAGGAACGCCTCGATCTTCCTGCCGTCGAACGTCGTGTACTCGACGGCCTCGGGCTTGCGGAACGTCCGCTCGTCGATGCCCGCCGTGTCGCCTTGCGAAAGATCCGTCATCGCGTTGCCGGCGATGTCGTACCTGAAGACGCAAGGCGGCCTGTCCGCCCCGGTCGCGCCCATGACGAGAAAGTTGTTGTCCGAGGAAATGCCGACCCGGTCGATCGTGACCGCGCCTTCAATCTTCAGCTTTCGAATGGAGCGCGAGCCGCCTCGAAAATCGCACAGGTAGAGCCGGTCCAGCGCCGGCTCGCTTTCCACGAAATACATGAGCGAGCGGTCCGGTGAAAAGCCGAACTCAACGATGTTCCTCTTGCCCGGGGGCCAGTCATTTTTCAGCGTGAGCTTCTTCGTGTCGAAGGTCTGCAGCCTCTTGAAATTCAGGCCGCTGTCGCTTACCACGGGAATTTTCTTCGCTGATTTTTTCATGTACGCAAGATGCATCCTGTTCTGGCCCGGTTGGGGGTTGAGCAGAACCGGCTTCACGTCCCCGGACAAAGCAATCATGTAAACGTTCCTGTCGAAAACGCCCCTGTCCTCGCTGAACACGATAACGTCCCCGTCATCAGAGTAAATATCCGCGGTCAGGTAGGCGTCCTTTTCGACGATGAGGCGCTCATGCCGGCCGGCGATGTCATACTCATAAATGTCGAAAAATGCCTGGTGCCTGCCGTTGGCCGCATAGGCCACGCGGCCGCCGTCCCCGGACCAGGCGCCGTACCTGTACATGGCCTCCGCGCTCGAGCCCAGGCGCACGCTTTCGCCGTTGCCTGCGTCGTACAGGAACAGCTGCGTGTTCTCGTTGCCGCGATCGTCCATGCCGTACAGAAAAACAGAAGCGTCGGCCGGTGAAAAGACCGCGAGATCCACAGAGTCATCGAAATCCGTTACCTGCCGCTGCTCGCCCGTTTCCAGGTCCAGGATAAAGACCTGGTTCGTGTCCACGGTGTTCGCCAGGAAGAGGACCTTCCGGCTGTCCGCGGACAGCGACGGCTCGGACGACCGGCCGACATTGAAGTACTGATCGGCGCTGTAAGCCGAGGCGTCGGGGAGAGCATCGGCAGCCC
>JBDRLK010000362.1:0-6848 GCA_043813155.1 Pseudomonadota bacterium
CGCAGGGCCCGGTCAACACGATCGACGCGGAAATGACAGCGTCGCTCGAGAAAATCCTCGAGGAAGTTGAAGGGCTGGACGCGGGCGGCATTGTCATCGACTCGGCAAAAAAGGGCAGCTTCATTACCGGCGCCAATCTCAAGGAGCTGTTCGGCGACGGCCCGAAGGGCATTGAAACGGCCCTGGCCGGGCTTGGCGGCGCGCTTGACAAGCTCTCGAAAGTGCGCGTCCCCGTGGTGGCTGTCCTCGACGAACAAGCGGCAGTCGGCGGCGGCTTCGAGCTGCTGCTGCGGTGCTGCGACCACGTTTTCGCGACGCGGCGCAGCAGCTATGGCCTTCCCGAGGCAAATCTCGGCCTCGTGCCGGGCGCGGGGGGAATGTTCATCCTACCCAGGATCATAGGCCTCGAAGCGGCGCTCAATCTGGTTTTCAGGGGCAGGACCATCAAGACCGAGGAGCTGGCCGCAACCGGCATGGCCACGCTCTGCGGCAGCGGCGAGCTCATGGACAAGGCGCTGATGTGGCTCAAGGGGCATGGGGCAAAATCGGACAGGGTCGCGAATCCGGCCGGCATGAAAATCGAGCCCGAAGACGCGTCCGAGCGGGAAAAAATTCTGGGCAGGTACAGGAAAAGGGCCGAGGTCTCTCCCCACCGGCCCTGGCTTAACGCGGCAGTCAGGCTTTTCGAAGCGGCCCTCGATAAAAGCTACGAGGAATTCATCAGGAAGAATACAGAGGAATTTCTGGAGGTGAGCGGTCACCAGAATTCAAAAAACAAAATCGATTTCTATTTTCTCAAGACGTTCAAGTTTCCCAGGCTCGTTAAAATCGACGAGGAAAGCGCCGAAAATTGCGATCGCATAGGCATCATAGGGTCAGGGCTGATGGGCAGCGGCATTGCCCAGGTCTCGGCCGACAGGGGGATCAAGGTGACGCTCATGGACGTGAGCGAGGAAGTTGTCCAGGGCTCGATCGAAAAGCTGCGCAAAGCCCTTGGAGGGCTCGTGAAAAAAGGCAGGTGGACCGAGAAACGCATGAACGCGTGCATGGACAACCTGTCCATTGCAACGAGCCTGGAGGCGTTTCGCGACTTTCCGCTCGTCATCGAGGCTGTTCCGGAGAACCTGGAGCTGAAGAAGAAGTTTGCGGGTGACATTCACAAGCTCAACGAGAATATCATTTTTGCCTCCAATACGTCCAGCCTCCCTATCGGCGATATCGCCCAGGGTACCTCGCGGCCGGACCAGGTCGTGGGCATGCACTTTTTCTCTCCCGTCCCGCTCATGGAGCTTCTCGAGGTCATCGAGGGCAAGGAAACGTCGAAGAAATCAACGGCAACGGCCCTGCTCCTGGGCAAGCGCATGGGCAAGACCAGTATCCTGGTCGGCGACGGTCCGGGATTCTACACGAGCCGCACATTCTCCTCAGGCCTTCTCTACGGCGGCTTCTGGGCCGTGGAAGCGGGCGCCGACCCCTGGCATGTCGATAGGGTCGGAGTCAGGGCCGGCTTCCCCAGGGGGCCGCTTCACATGTTCTGCTCCGTGGGCGGCATTATTCCCTATCACGCGGGCCGGTTCATGGAAAAGAGGCTGGCCCCCAGGATGCCCGTCCCGGCCTGCCTTGCCGCGGTCGCCGAGGCCGGCTACGTGGGAGCCGGAGGGGAAAAGGGGTTTTACAAGGACGAGGCCGGAAGGATTCCGGACGAATCCGTGCTCGACGTCCTGGTGAGGAATAAAGGCCTGCCCGTTCCGGACGATGATGAGATCGCAGACATCCTGCTTCTTGGAATGGTCAACGAGGCTTTTCACATCCTGGGCGAGGGAATCCTCAGGGACTGCGCGAGCATGGACATCGGCGGCGTTCTCGGCATCGGCTTTCCCGACTGCTTTCACGGTCCGGCCCGGTACGCGAGCACGCGCGGGCTGCCGGAGGTGGTCAGCCGCGTGGAGGAGCTGGGCCTGAAGTTTTCCATCCCGCAGTTCGTGGTGGCGCCCGAGCTGAAAAAGCTTGCGGCCACGGGCGGCACGGGCAACCTCATCTGACAATACGTTTGATAGAAACGGGAAGTGAGAATGGGATCATCCGGAAAATCAGCCTGCGCGCTGCTCTTGCTCGTCGCGCTGCTGCATGCCGGCATCGGCGGGGCTGAAAAAAAGCCTGACGCGCCGAAGAAGGAATGCAGCCGGGAGGGGTTCCACCTGGTGCAGCAGTCTTATTCGACCGGTATGTCGTCCATCGTGTCCATTACGGGCACAAAGGTCGACTCGCCGATCGCGGTCCAGGTGCTGGAAAACGGCAAGCCGGCAGCGGGCGCGCGCGTCGACTTCATGCTCACCGACGCGCCCTCCGGGGCGGCAGGAGCAGAGCTGTCCGCGGACCATGCCGTGACCGACAGGAAGGGTGTGGCCAGCGTCGAGTTTACGGCCGGCGACAAGGAGGGCAGCTACGTGGTTACGGCGCTTCTCGACGGGTCCTTGCAGAAGGCCGCGCCGCTCCAAACGCACATCCAGGCCATGAGCGGGGCCTGGGCCCTGTTCCTGGTTTTCGGCCTTCTCGGCGGGCTCGGCCTCTTCCTGTACGGCATGAACATCGCCAGCGACAACCTGCAGCGGGCCTTCGGCCAGCAGATGCGCGTGTTGATAGGCAAGCTGACGCGCAACCGGGTTTCCGCCCTGCTCGTGGGCATGGCGGCCTCAGGCGTGCTGCAGAGCAGCAGCGCGGCCACGGTCATGCTGGTCGGCTTTGTCAGCGCCGGGATGATGACCCTGACCCAGGCGATCGGCGTCACCATGGGGACCAAGGTGGGCGTGACGATCACGGTCCAGGTCATTGCCTTCGACATCTCCCGCTACTCGCTTCTCGTTGTCGGCCTGGGCGCGCTCCTTGTCATGTTCGCGGGCCGGAAGGAGCGTCTGAAGCAGATCGGAGCGATTCTGCTCGGCTTCGGCCTCATCTTTTTCGGGCTGTCCATCATGTCCGGGGCCATGAAGCCGCTGCGCGGCATGCCGGAAGTGGCGGCGCTGATGATCACGTTCAAAGACAGCGCCCTGCTCGCTTTACTTGCCGGCACGGCGGTCACGGCCGTTATCCAGAGCTCGACCGCCATCGTGGCTATCTGTTTCGTGCTCGCGAGCCAGGGACTGCTCTCTCTTGAAGCCGCGATCCCCCTTGCCATGGGCGGCGCGGTGGGAACCTGCACGACCGCGCTCCTGGCCAGCCTGGGCTCGAACCGTGACGGCAAGCGGGTGGCCGTCGCCCACCTGATTTTCAGCACGGCCGCGGCTCTCGCCATGTACCCGTTCCTGGGGCCGCTGACGGAATTGACCCGCTGGTTTACCGGCCTCATGGGAACCGATTCGATCATACGCCAGATCGCCAACGGCTTCATGCTTTTCTCGGCCATCACGTCCTTGGTTTTCCTTCCCTTTATCCGGCCCATCGAGTGGCTCACGCGCAAGATCATACCCGCGTCAAAGGAAGAGGAGCCCTTCGGACCGAAATTTATCAATGAGGCCGCGCTCCAGGTGCCGCTCATGGCGCTGGACCAGGCCCAGAAGGAGGTTGAGCGCATGGCCGGGCTGTTCGGCCAATGCCTCGGGGCGGCCGTGCCGGCGATCCTGGACGGCAACCGCGAAGAGTTGAAGCGGCTGGCCGCTGAAACCGAAAAGCTCGACGTGCTGGAGAGCGCCATCAGGCCGTTCCTCACCCGCCTTGCCCAGAAGGGCCTCTCTGAAGCGGACGCGGGCCGCGAGCGGGCCATGGTCTACATCACCGAGAACTTCGAAGGCGCCGGGCATCTTCTTGCCAGGGAGGTGCTGGAGACCGGCGATTTGCTGGCATCCAGGAAGTACAAGTTCACGGAGCAGGGGGCGGACGAGCTTCGCTCCTACCACGAAAAGCTGATGAAGAAGTTCGAGCGGGTGCTCGCCGCGGTCCGCGACCGGGACCGGGCCGGGGCCGAGGAGGTGCTGCAGCTGTCCTTCAAGGAGGGGCAGCTCGAGCGCAGGCTGCGCGACTCCCATCTCAATCGGCTCAACACCGGTGCAACCGGAACCGTTGAAATGAGCGCCGACAAGCTGACGATCCTCGGCGGGCTGAACGCCATCCGCGTCAAGCTCGACGGCGTTGCCGAAGAGATTCTGCAGGAGCTGTAACATGATGAAACCCGAGCAAATCAAGCAGGCAAAGGTGTTCCGCAACCTCGACAACGCCCAGCTCGCCAGGCTCTGCGAGCGCGGCGAGCGCCGGGAGATAGCACAGGGCGAGGTTGTGTTCGAGGAGGGCAGCAAGGGCAGCGAGATCTACGTGCTGCTCGAGGGGCGGGTACAGTGCACGGTCAAGATGAGCCGCGAATCCGAGCAGGCCCCCGTCCACACGGCCGTGCCCGGCGAGATCGTGGGCGAGTTCGCGCTCGTGGCCGACCACGAGCGGAGCGCAACCATTCGGGCCATGCAGGACTCGGTCCTGTTCGTGCTCAAGCGGTCGGCCTTCAGAAAGCTTGCCGAAGAGGACCCGCGCCTCGGCTACGTGGTGCTGCGGGACATGGGCGAGATACTGGTGGAGCGGATCATCAAGACCACCCGGGAGCTCAGGGCCAGCCTGATGTTCTAGTCCCCGGGTGAATAGTGATGAATAGTTGTTTTTCCTTTCCGCGGCCTTGAAAGCAATGCCTCGCGAAGATATACTATTAATCTGAATGCCTGAAAAAGGAGGGAGCCATGCTTCGACAATTGATTGTCATCTCGGCCTTTGCCGCGGCCGTCATTTTTCTTGGCGGGTGCAACTCTAACTGCGACAGTTCGTGCGACAACAGCGACGATTGCGGCGGCGGCCTGGTCTGCCTTTCGAGCACGTGCGTGCCCGAGGAATGCGCGGATTGCGGCGGATACATCAGCCTCTGTTACTACAACCGGGTGTCATGCGATTTTATACGCTGCGACTGATCAGGAACGGATCTTGTCTTTCCATAAATCCATGAAAACGGCGACCTGGTCCTGCGGGGCGCCGGAAACCCTGTAGACCGTGTGGCCCGCGGCCAGGAGGATGGAACGCTTGCCCCTGAGGCGGGGAACAGCCGCCGACACGAGGAAATCAACGATAATGCCCGCCACGATGCAGGCGAAGCCGAGAATGATGTAGATGCCCAGCAGGGTGGTCGACCACTGGACAAGAAAGATGAATCCCGCGGCAAACCCCACCATCATGCCCAGCGCGGCCCCGAGGACCGGAAGAACGCCGGCGCCTTCATCCCTCTGCACGCAGCTGATGCTGCGAACGGGGATTTCAACGCTGCTTTTTTTTATCTTGAAGCCGAGGAAGCTCGATTCTATTTCCATTTTGAGAAACAATCCTTCGGCTTCGATTTTCCCTCGCCGCCTGAGCCCGAGGACGTAGGTCAGGACGAAAAGAACAACGGCCCTGACAAAAAGAAAACCCGTGACAGCCGACACGAATCTCAGGAACTTGCCCGTCCGGCGGCTCGATATTTCACCTTCCAGAACCATCTTCATTCTCTACAACACATTGTCCTGCGAAACATTCACTTCAAAATCATATCATTCCTATTGACCGTAATCAATTTTCCTCTATTGTCATTAAAATATGATTCCAAGATATACAACCCCTGAGATGAAAAAAGTGTGGTCCTCTCAGAATAAGTACGAGACCTGGCTGCGCGTCGAGCTCGCGGCCATGAAGGCCATGGAAGAGCACGGCGTCATTCCGCCGGGAGGCGCGGACGAGCTGAAGCGCAGGATCACGAAGATCAGCCCCGAAAGGATCGACGAGATCGAGGCGGCAACGCGCCATGACGTCATCGCCTTTCTCGCGCACATCGAGGACATGGCCGGGGAGGCGAGCCGCTTCATGCACTTCGGCATGACATCGTCGGACGTTCTCGACACGGCGTTCGCCCTGCAGCTCAAGAGAGCCGCCGACCTGATCATCAGGGAGCTTTCGCTGCTCATGGAGGCGCTGAAAGCGCGCGCCTTCAGGCATCGCGCCGTTCCCGTCGCGGGAAGGACGCACGGCATTCACGCTCAGCCCGTTTCCCTTGGGCTCGTCTTCGCAATATGGCACGAGGAGCTGGCGCGCAGCTATAGAAGGCTGCGCGCCGCACGCGCGGAGATCAGCTGCGGAAAGCTCTCGGGGGCGGTGGGCACCTACCAGCACCTGTCGCCTCAAATCGAGGAAGCGTCCATGAAGCTGCTGGGCCTCGCCCCCGAGCCCGTCTCAAACCAGATCGTCCAGCGCGACAGGCACGCGTCATTCTTCTCGGCGCTGGCCCTGTGCGGGGCTTCCATCGAAAAAATCGCGGTCACGGTCCGCCACTGGCAGCGAACCGAGGTGGCCGAGGTCTCCGAGGCCTTTAAAAAGGGACAGAAGGGATCGAGCGCCATGCCGCACAAGAAAAACCCGATCCTCTCGGAAAACCTCTGCGGCCTCAGCAGGCTTCTTCGCGCCTATGCCCAGGCCTCGCTCGAAAACGTTGCGCTCTGGCACGAACGGGATATCAGCCACTCATCCGTGGAGCGGGTGATCGGGCCCGACGCCACGGCCACGCTGCATTTCATGCTCCGAAGGGCGACCGGGCTGGTCAACGGGCTCGTGGTCGATGAAAAGAGGATGCAGCGCAATCTGGAGCGAACGGGCGGGCTGGTTTTTTCCGAGTCCGTCATGAACCACCTCATCGGCAGCGGGCTGCGGCGGCAGGAAGCCTACGGCCTTGTTCAGCGCAATGCCCTGAAGTCCATGGAGGGGAAGGCCACCTTCATGGAGCTGCTGCTGAGGGACAAAGAGATCGTGAGGAGAATCGGCAGGAAAAAGATAAAGGATTCGTTCAGCACCAG
>JBDRLK010000363.1:0-2595 GCA_043813155.1 Pseudomonadota bacterium
GGGCCGGCGCCGGGCCCGGGGAATACGCGCTCCAGGAAAAAGAAAAACCGCGCAGCCTTAACGCGGCCGGAATCTTTGTCCTGATCGGGAAGGTCGGGGGCAAGCTCGCAAAAGGGCTGGGCGTCATGTTCAAGACCGTCAAGCCGGGGTTCGCCGTTGCCTCCGGCGCTGTTTACGCAGTTCTCTTTTCCTGGAAATTCGCGCTGGCGCTCATGCTCATGCTTTTCGTTCACGAATACGGCCATGTCTTTGCCATGAAGCGAAGCGGGCTGAAGGTCCGGGGCATATATTTTATCCCCTTTCTCGGTGCTGCCGCGGTCACGGATGATACGTGGAAAACGCGGGCCCAGCAGGCCTACATCGCGCTCAACGGCCCGCTGTGGGGCCTTCTTCTTACCGCCGTGCCGTTCACGCTCTTTCTCGTTATGGACAGCGGAAAAAGCCAGGCATCCCTGCTCGCCGGCGTGGCCGCCTGGTGGGCGCTGATCAACCTCTTCAACCTCCTGCCCATAAACCCCTGGACGGTGGGAGGATTCTCTCGTCACTGAGCTACTCGATAAGCGGAAGGCTCGCGAAAACTTTTTCCTTCCTTGCTTTTATCGCCTGCCTCGGCCTTGCCTATTTCCTGGAGATTTACCTGTTTGCCATCCTGGGCATCGTGGGCCTGCTGGAATTCATGACCGAGCTGGATGTGGGCCGGAAAGCCAAGCAGCTCGAGATGGCCGGCGGAGTTGAAAACATCAGGCCGGAAGCGCTCATCCGCCTGAGGAGGCTGGCGCGGCCCGTCTTCCGTGCATCCGACGAGGAAAAGCTGAAAAAGATCGAGACCGGCCGTATGAGGAGGCTGTACGTCATGGCCGGGATACGACCAATGGAGGGCAGGGTCGCGATCAGGTGGGCGGCGGCCTACATTCTCCTCACGGCCGCCCTCGTGGGCATCGTCATGGTTCTCGCGGGCCGTGATGAAGGGGCGTTCATCTTGCAGATCCTGCAATAAACGTCCGCAAGCGGCGGGTGCTCCTGCTCGGTTGCCGGGGCCGGCGGCTGATTTCAATCACTGCTGCAATTGCCATCCTGCGGCCCCATGCAGACCCTGCCGCCGTGGATAACGCCTGTCTCGATAAAATCATCGGAAAACACCTTCACGGTTCCACCGTTCGACGCGTCGCTCCCGCCTCCACGGGCATCGAGCATGGAGCCCGGCTCCAGGGTCACGGCAGGCGCCTCGAGAAGGATTCCCCCGCCCGATGCAAATTCAAATGGCAGCACTATTCCCGGTTTGAATCAAGTGTGGCGTGAAATAAACCGGTGCATTTTTATGGAACCCGGGCGAGCCGCCGGTTGTCTTAATTAATAACTCCCCTTCCTGCCCGGTTACTGTTGGACAAGGAGCGGAAAAGGAAAATCAAGAGAAACCATCATGTGAATCAAGGAGGTGAATCATGAAATCAGCAGAAAACACAAACAGGAATATGAGTTATTCGACAAAAGACGCTGAACTCAGGACCACGGCGGCCAGAAGGGCTTCACCGGCTTCGGCCGAAGCTTCGCTGCCGAAAGTTCTCAGGATAGGCGTGATCCAGGGCGGAAAGATCGTCGAGGAAAGGATCATCCGCAAGAGGGAGGATGTCACGGTCGGCCAGTCCGAGCGCAGTCTTTTCGTCCTGCCTTCTCCCAGGCTGCCGGGCAGGTTCGTGCTCTTCGAGATCAAGAAGGGCGGCTATGTTCTGAATGTCGGTGATTTCATGGGCGGGAAGGTTTCGGTTGCCGGGAGCACGGTGCAGCTGGGCGCTGATCAGGGGAAAAGACACGTTCCCCTGGACGACAAAGCCAGGGGCAAGATCGCCATCGGCGACAGCACGCTTCTTTTCCAGTTCGTGGCGCCGCCGCCCCTTCAGCCAAAGCCCCAGCTCCCGTCATCGATGAGGAGCGGGTGGTTCAGGAGCTTCATGGGGGACTGGTTCTTCAACTCCGTTGTCGTGGCGTCGCTTGTCGGGCAGCTCCTTCCCCTCATTTACCTCGTGCAGAAGGACTGGCCCCTGGAGGATGAGTTCAGCATCGATGTTGACGACAGGTACCTGAAGCTCGTGCTGCAGGCGCCCGAGGAGGACATCCTGAAAAAGATGCTCGGCGAAAACGAGGTCGACGTCAGCGGCGAGGCGGCGGAAGAGGAGAACGAGGCGGCGGGCGAGGAGGAAGTGAAAAACGCCGCGACAAAGGACAAGAAAATCGTCAGGAAGGTCCTGACGCCCGAGGATAAAGCTGCGCTCGAGGCCCAGCGAAGGGCCAGGATGGAGGCGCAGGTGTCGGAAAAGGGCATCCTGGCGGTTCTCGGCTCGTCGGGGAAGGACGCGGACGGCAAGGGGGGAACGGACCTCCTGGCCGTCGGAGGGGTAGCAAGTGATTATGACGAGCTCATGAAAACAGTGAAAGGCTTGGGAATCGCCGGTCCTGCTGATTCGAGCAGCAAGCTCAGATCGCCCGCAGGGAGCATGTCGAGCGGTAAAATAGCCGACATCGGCGCGGTCAGGGTGGAAGATGCAGACGCGGAGCTGGAAACAGTAAAGGCCAAGGAGAAAAAAGTCGGAAAGGCGA
>JBDRLK010000364.1:0-5604 GCA_043813155.1 Pseudomonadota bacterium
GGATCTTCAGGGCAATCAGGGTCTTCTTCGCAGCCGCAGGTGCTGCAGAATCCATCCTCGAGGCATTGGCAATCCGGATCGAACCACCCGCAGATGGGATTGCACCATTTTCATTCTATACCAGGAACGCGTATCAGGCAAACCGGGCATCTCAACGAACGCTTGATTTATCCGCCAAAGCGTGGTGATATGAATCCATTAATATCAAGGATTGCCATGGGCAAAACGTGGGTCACGGATTTAACGCACTTTGCCGGCGACAACGAGCCGGACACGCCTCGAGCGCGGCGCGTTGCAGAGTTTTTCGGCAATATCGCGGCCGCGGGCTCCCTGGTCATCTCGAGCAGGGAAGCAAACGAAACACCTCTTCGCTGCAGAAAGCGTCCCAAGAAACGGCCCTGCCCGGGCCGCATCGACGTCAGGTGCATAAAAGAGGCCCAGGAAATTCACTGGAGCTGCACACACTGCAACGACAACGGCGTGATCCGGGGGTGGCAGTGCACCGAGTGGGACCTGTCGGATCTCGAGGATGACCTTTTCGAGCAGCGGGAAGGCCGGCTTATGAGCGTCAACGTGACCGACGCCGAGTACAAGCTCCTTCTCGATATCACGCACCATGAAGCCGAAGCTGAAATCATCGTGCGAAGCGCCCGGAGGTGGCGCGGAGGCGCCGTGCTCCTCGGCAGCCCCGGGCGGCTCTCGCTTCTGAACGAGCTCGTCCAGGCCGAGCTCGAAACCGAGACACGCTCCTCCAGGCGCGCGATACTCCTGGCACTGGAGCTGACCCTCCGTTATGAGCTCAAGGCCCAAGACAAGGCGGATTCAGGCGATCCTCAAAAGGGGTCGTGCCCCTTTTGCAAGCGCCTGAGAGAAGACGACATCATCGCTGAAACAAAGCTCGCTGCCGCGATCAGCGACGCTTTTCCCGTAAGCCCCGGCCACATGCTGATCGTGCCCAAGCGCCACGAGCCGAGCTACTTCGGCCTCACGCCGGAGGAGGTAACGGCCATCCTTGAGCTCGTCAACCTGGCCATAGAAATACTGGATGCAGAACGCCGGCCCGACGGCTACAACATCGGCATCAACGAGGGCGCCGCCGCCGGCCAGACCGTCTCCCACGTGCACGTCCACCTGATCCCGCGCTACAAGGGAGATGCTCCGGATCCCAGGGGCGGAATCAGGTGGATCATGCCGGAACGCGCAAAATATTGGAAGCGGTGATGGGACAACGTCGGGATGCGACCCTTGATGCCATCGCCTTTGCAGAGAAGGTGCTGGCACTCCTCGATTTCGCAACTTCACCGCCACTTATTAATATGCCGTACTTTTAGGACTGATTGACCTCTGCCTGGAGCTGTCGACCAAGTCCGGCCACGCGCCGTCCATGGTAACAACAGAGCAACTGGCCGAGAAAATAATCGAGCTCTACTGGACGCACACTCCTCGGAATTTGGGGTAAGCATGGTCGTTTGACGATATTGCATAACCTTGGTATGATATCATCAGAAAATAGAAGGAGGTTTCCATGAAGAAAGATAGGGCTTTCAGCTACAAAATTGAATATGCTTTCGACAAGGAAACGGGAAAGGTAACAGCTACAATCCCTGAATTAAACCATGTATCCTCCTATGGAGATACTTTTGAAGAGGCTGAAAAGAATATACGAGAGGCCGTGTTGTGTTACCTTGAGGCTCTTGGAAAGGAGAAAAAACCGGTTCCAAAAGGATCAGCTACGGTTGAAGGAACATTTTTCAGACTCCTTCTTCGTCCCAAGGAGGGGGTTTCAACATGACACCCACCCGCCTTGTTCCTGTCACTGCCAAGAAGCTTCTTCGAAAACTGAAAAAAGCCGGTTATACGAAACTCCATCAGAAAGGCAGTCATTTGGCATTAAAGAACCCAAGGAGTGGAAGAATTGTTGTCGTGCCGATGCATTCAGGCGATATACCCGCAGGAACGCTTTATAATATTGTGGTCAAACAGGCAGGGCTCTCTGTGAAGGAGTTCAACTCTCTATAATGTCCATTCAATTGCCGTGTGCTGTGCCATCAAATCAGCTGTTCCCCAAGTAAACCATGGCATCAGATTGCGAAATCAGCGATTTCGCGATCCGGCGCAGGCGGCGTGCCTTCGCCTGCCACGTGCCATTATCGGCGGTGAGCCCGCCGCGGGGCCGCCGCCTTGCGGCGGCGCGTTTTTACTGCCATTTCCGGCCCGGTTTTCGGGCAACACATGGCAATCCACTCCCCACCCTCGAATATAATACGATGCTTGCCGTCATCCGCCTGCAGGACCTGCCTTCGTCTCAGGCTGAGACGCTTGAGATCTCGAATCGTGTTCTCGAAATGATCACTCTCTACGCCGCAGTCACACACGTAGGACGATGGATATATTTCCCTTGGCATCGTGCCACCTCTGTTTATTTCATGATCTTCAATGCCCGCTGCACATCAGACGCCGCATACCGGTAAATGCCGGCCTGTAAAAAAGGTGTCTGGCTCGTCTCCTGTTTAACTGTAGTATCTTCATTTGTATGAAATGCGCCGTTGAGATTGTTGTCAAGGAAAAACCGGAAAGCCTTAAGATTTCATGGCAGAAAGCAGATTCGGGCGATCCGGGAATATGCTCCCGTACACGCAGTGCATCAAGAGCGGAAAAATGTTGTGTTATATTATTCGCTTGACACAACACCCGGGCCCGGATACAGTAAAGCCGACAAATCAAAAGGAGGACATATCCATGGCTTATGCAAGAAAGCGAGGCAGCCAGATTCTGATCGTTCACGGCAAGCGCTGCCACGAAACGGGAAAAGTGGAGCAGCACATTCTGTTCACTATTTACTCGAAGGCCGAGGCGCGCGAGATCCTTGGCCGGGGAGGCAATGATGGAGGGGCTGCTTTGTTTCAGGACCTCATGCAGTACCAGTACCCGGACATCAGGTTGGACTGGAAAAAGATACGTAAAGCCATTGCCGCGGGAATGGAGGTCCTGCCGGACACGTACGAGCACAAGGCCGTACGCATCCAGGCCCGCTTCAGGGAGGACCTGTGCGCGTTCACGCGGCAGCTGCTGCTTGCCGATCCGCAGTGCCTCGCTTCTTCCGCCAACCTGATCAGGGGGAACCGCATGGAGCTCGAGTATCTCGTTGATCTCATCCAGTGGCGCCTGAAGCTCTGCGACCAGGAGGAAGACGAGTGGAACAGGGACACACCCTTCTTCTGGCGCTTTGCGCTGCAGGGCCACGGTGTGCCGCCCGAGACGGAAGAGAGCGCCGAGGAGCTCTACGACCGGGGCGATTACGACAGGGCCCGGGCCGCATTCCGCCTGCTCATCGACTGCTTCGACGATTACGCGGAGGGCCACAATTACCTGGGCTTGATCGCACTGCAGCAGGACAGGGTCGATGAGGCCATGGATTGCTTTCGCAAGACCATGGAGGTCGGCCGAAGGCTCTTTCCCAGGCGCATTGGGCGCAAACGCTACTGGACGGACATCAAGACGCGGCCCTACATGCGCGGCATGAGGAACCTGACGCTGGCCCTGAACAGGGCGGGCCGATACGACGAGGCCCTGGCCCTCTGTGACCGTCTCGAGAAGGAATGCGGCGACGACCTCACGGCCGACTCGCACCGCGCGGACGTTTTCCTGAACACGGGGCGATGGCAGGAATCGGCGGACGCGGCCCGGCGCCTCCACCAGCTCTGGCCGTCGGAAAGCCTTGTTGCGGCCTGCGCCCTGTTCGAGATGGGCCGCATGGAGGAGTCCGCCTCCATGTTCCTGCATGGCGCGCTCAACAGCCCGGCCGCGGCCTTCATGCTGGCGGCCCGGCGCCCGGCCTGGCCGTCGCATTCCCTGAAAGCCAGGGACCACAACACGGGCGTGGAGCTCATACGGTCCCTGCGCGCGTACTTCGAGCGCGGCGGCCGCGCGCGCCGCTTCTTCAAGCGCATCCTGTCCGACCGCCGCGTTACAGAGCTTCTCGATCAAAAGCATGATCTGCAAAAAAGGCGGTGGAACGAGAAGCCGTCCGAGCGTCCGGAAACCGAAAGACGCAAGGATTTCGAGCGCATCCTGATGATGGAGAAGCCGGGCTTCGCTCGCCGCGAGGCGGCCAAGATCCTCGGTGCCCGGGACAGCTGATGTCCTTGTCATACCGCCCACAGCGCTTTTCGCAGGCCCGAGGTCCGCTCGATTCGCTTTTCGACCGCGGCTTTGAAAACGTCGGCGGTTGCCATGACCTCCATGGCGGTTTTGGGGCGCGTGATGGACGATCGCGCACGGCTGGTCCCGCCCGCCTCGGATGATCAAGTCGATGCCGAGCCAATGGCCGCGAAATGCTGGTTTTCCACAAGGAAATGAGGTAGAAGGTTAATTTGACAATAAGAACTGTCCAGAATGCAACCAGGTATCAAGCGCTAAAAGCCCATGAGGCCGCCGGCCTGCTGACGGAGAGCTGTTATATCACCGAAGGCGGACCTGACGATGATATGGATATATTCAAATGACTGAACAAAAGCATACATGCCCCTTATGCGAGCGCCTGAAAGCAGGCGACGTCATCGTGCAGACAGAGCTCGCTGCCGCGATCAAGGATGCTTACCCTGTAAGCCCCGGCCACACCCTGATCGTTCCAAAGCGCCACGAGCCGAGCTACTTCGCGCTCAGCGCCAAAGAAGCAACGGCCCTGCTGGAGCTCCTCGAGCTGGCAAAGCTGATCCTGGAGTCAGAGCGCCAGCCCGACGGCTACAACATAGGCATCAACGAAGGCGTGGCCGCCGGCCAGACCGTCTTTCACGTTCACCTCCACCTGATCCCTCGCTACGAGGGTGATGTTCCGGATCCCAGGGGCGGGATACGTTGGATCAAGCCCGAACGCGCAAAATACTGGAAGCGGTGATGGGACAACGTCAAGATTCAGCCCGTGATGTCCTTGCCTTTGCTGAAAAAGTGCTGGCACTCCTTGATTTCGGCAACTTCACCGCCACGTATAAATATGCAGTACTTTTAGGACTGATTGACCTCTGCCTGGAGCTGTCGACCAAGTCCGGCCACGCGCCGTCCATGGTAACAACAGAATTCAAGCACCACCGGATCCTTGACCTCTTCGTCAGGAGTCACGGCGTCATCGGGCCGCGCCGTCTGGCCCTTCTTCAGCATCGCGGCTTTATTACGCGAGAGCGCAGTCCGCTCGTAGAACTGGCTGTCTATCTGGCGTGCAAGCTGGCGCACGGTCCAGCCGCCGCGCAGTGCTTCGGTATGATAGAATTCCAGCGCCTCGGTCGAGCGTGATCGACTGACAAGGATCACATAGTGTGACCAGGACAAGGGAAACACGCGAGCCAAATCCATGAGTGCGAAGGTGTCCCGGCCGGCCAATTTACCAGACGCTGTCTGGCAAATTGCCATTGCTGCGTCGCGAGAAGATTTGCCAGACGCTGTCTGGCAAATCTTGACATGGGGAAAAGCGCGATAGAATTGGCGCATGTTCTGGAGATTCTGGCGGGAGAATCCTCTTCCAAGACGCCCCGCAAGATCTCGGGATAGTCGTTCGAGCAGCTCCTCGCCGTAGCCTGCCCGTTCCTCTCCTCCCTGTTCGAACTCCAC
>JBDRLK010000365.1:0-11516 GCA_043813155.1 Pseudomonadota bacterium
GCTGCCGTTGCTCCGCATCACCTCCAGGGGAGCGGCCAGGAACTCGAACCTGACGCCCTCTCTCTGCGCCTCGTCGACCTCCTCTTTCCACGCCGGCATATCGCCGCGGGTCCTGCGATAGACCACCGTGACCTCCCCGGCCCCGAGCCTCCAGGCCGTGCGCGCAGCGTCGACGGCCGCGTTCCCGCCTCCGATGACAACGACTTTCTTTCCCGTCTTCGCGTCGCCCGCCAGGTTGTTGTTGCGCAGGTACTGCAGGGCGTCGACCACGCCTTCAGCGTCCGCGCCGGGAATATCGAGGCGGACCGGGCCGGGCGCGCCGATGGCCAGGAAAACGGCTTCGCAGCCCTCTTCGCGCAGCTTCTGCAGCGTGAAATCCCTTCCCAGCCTGGCGCCGGTCCTGATGGTGACACCCATCTTCCTGATCATGTCAATCTCTTTCGCCGCGAGCCGCCTCGGGAGACGGTACTCGGGAATGCCCTGCACGAGCATGCCGCCGGGGGCGCTCTGCGCCTCCAGCACCTCGGGCCTGTACCCGAGCCTCGCCAGAAAATAGGCGCAGGACAGCCCGGCCGGCCCGGCCCCAACAATGGCGATCTTTCGCCGGGCGTTGTCCCCGTCCTCCCTGATCTCGGGAGCCGCCGGCTCGCCCTCCTGCTCGACCATGAAGCGTTTCAGGTAACGGATGCTCACGGGGCTGTCGAGTGTCGACCTGCGGCACTTCGATTCACAGGGATGGAAACAGGCGTGCGCGCATACCGCCGCGAAGGGGTTTCGCTCGCGGTGCAGGTTCAGCGCCTCGTCGTATCGCTTCTCACCGATAAGCGACACGAACCCGGGAACGTCCACGCCGGCGGGGCAGGCATTCTGACAGGGGGCAGGGACCAGTGCCTGGCACGCGCCGGCGGGACATCTTTTCTCCCGTATGTGCGCGTCGTATTCATCCCGGAAATACCTTATCGTGGACAGCAGGGGATTGGGGGCCGTCTGCCCGAGGCCGCAGAGCGCCGTGTCCTTGATCTTCTCGCCGAGGTCGATGAGCTTTTCAACGTCGCCCTCTTTTCCTTCTCCGTTGCAGATCCGGGTGACGATCTCCAGCATGCGCTTCGTGCCCACCCTGCAGGGAGGGCACTTGCCGCAGGATTCGTCCTGGGTGAACTCCAGGAAGAACCTCGCCATGTCAACCATGCAGGCGTCCTCGTCCATGACGATCATGCCGCCCGAGCCCATGATGGCGCCCAGCCCGGTGAGGGACTCGTAATCCACGGGAACGCTGAGGTGCTGTTTCGGAATGCATCCGCCCGACGGGCCGCCCATCTGCACCGCTTTGAGCTTTTTCCCCCCCGGGACGCCTCCGCCGATGTCATAGATGATGTCGCCAAGGGGAGCTCCGATCGGGATTTCCACGAGGCCCGTGTTGCTGACGGCTCCGGCCAGGGCGAATACCTTGGTTCCCCTGCTCTTCTGCGTCCCGTGTTGCGCGTACCATGCGGCGCCTTTCATGATAATGGGGGGGATGCTCGCAAGGGTCTCCACGTTGTTGAGCAGCGTCGGCCTTCCCCACAGCCCCTTGTCGACGGGAAAAGGCGGCCGAGGACGCGGCTCGCCGCGGTTGCCTTCGATGGAGGTCATGAGGGCCGTTTCCTCGCCGCACACAAAGGCGCCGCTGCCCATCCTGATATCGAGGTCGAAGCTGAAATCCTCGCCCAGGATGCCGCGGCCCAGGAGGCCGCGGCCCCTGGCCTGCTCGATCGCCAGGCCGAGCCGCTCCACGGCCAGGGGGTACTCGGCCCGGACGTAGACGTAGCCGTGCGACGCGCCGATCGCGTACGCTGCGATGGCCATGGCCTCGATCACGCTGTGCGGGTCGCCCTCGAGAACGCTGCGGTCCATGAACGCGCCCGGGTCCCCCTCGTCCGCGTTGCACACCACGTATTTTTCCCTCCCCCTGGCCTTTCGCGCAAAGCCCCATTTCAGGCCGGTCGGGAATCCCGCGCCGCCGCGCCCCCTGAGCCCCGACCCGGTCACCGCGTCGACAACGTCCTTCGGGTCCATGGACGTGAGGGCCTTCGACAGCGCCAGGTACCCCTCATGGGCGATGGCGTCCTCGATGCTGCGAGGATCGATGCTGCCGCAGTTGCGAAGCGCGATTTTTACCTGCTTTCTGAAAAAGCCGATGTCCCTCATGAAAGGAACGGGCCTGCCGTCGCCGGGGGCCCTGTGCACGAGGCGCTCGACGATCCCGCGGCCGCAGACGTGCTCGGCCACGATGGCGTCGGCGTCCTGCGGTTTTACGTTCTCATAAAAAACGCCTTCCGGGGCCATGAGGCATACGGGCCCGACCGCGCAGGGCCCCATGCAGCCCGTGGCCGTTACCTTCGTTTCCGCCGCCAGCCCCTGTTTCTCGAGCGACTCGCCGAGCGCCTGGATGAGGTCCAGCGAGCCCGACGCGATGCAGCCGGATCCCGCGCAGACGAGAATGGTCTCGGCCCGGCTTTCGGCGGCCCCTGCTTTCCCGATCTGCGGCTTCAGCCTGAGCCTGTCATTCAGGGCCTTGAGCTCATTCGTGGTTTTGATCTTCGCTGTCATGGTCACCATCCTTTTTGGTTATGTGTGCCGTGCCGCTCCCGGCCGCATCGAGGATTTCCTGCAGCTTCGCCGGCCTGACTCTCTGGTAAACCTTCTCATCGATCGTGACGGCCGGGGCAAGGCCGCACGCGCCGAAGCACCGGGCCACCTCGAGGGAGAATTCCCTGTCGGACGTGGTCCCGCCGACGTCCACGTTCAGCTTGCGGTGCACCTCATCGAGGATGCGCTTGCCTCCCCGGACGTAGCAGGCCGTTCCCAGGCAGACCCGGAAGATATGCCTGCCCCTCGGGACGGTTGAAAAAAACGAATAGAATCCCACGACGCCTGCAACTTCGCTGTAGGAACGGCCCAGCCCGAAGGCTATGCGCTTGAGAGCCCATTCGGGCAGATACCCGATCATGGCCTGCGTCTTCTGAAGCACGGGGATCAGGGCCCCGGCCTTTCCCCGGTGCTCCTGAATGCATTCCTGAAGCTTCATGAGAAGCTCTCCCTCCGGGACCGTCTCACAGTGACAGTTTTCAATGCTTGAATCGCTCATGGTGAATGCAACTCCTCTCGTATCAGCAGAGTGCAATTGCAGTACCAGAAAGCCGGGAAAGAAAAAAAAGAAGCCAACCCCGCATGAGGCAAGGGAAAACGACCGATCCAGGCAGGCTTTGGACGGCGTGGAGGAATGTGCGAAACATGCTCAATGCAGCCGCCCTGCGGAGGGGTATCTGAAGGACCGTTTTGCTTTACAGGCGTTTCATGGTTTTGTGTTCGACACGCTCATGGGAGATCTGTACTCATCCGCCGTCACGCGTGCGCTTGAGTTCCGGCCGGTTCATCCCCGGCGGATCATTGGCTCAACGGATTCGAGTGTCATGGCCCCAGGTGGCAGGATTTTCCTCTCATCAAGTCAGCGCCCTCGGCGCAACGTTGTAGATATTCTCCACTTCACGTGGGGACTTCTTCCACACGCCGCGGCTTCCGCAGGTGTATTTACGATTTCGGGGGAGTTCCCGTCAAATCATGCTGAAGCTGCTTACGCCCGATCTCGCAAGAGATTCGCGTATTTTATCCTTGGCCCGCCATTCCAGTTGCCGGGCCCTTTCCCGGCTCAGGCTCAGATTTCTTCCGATCTGGGAAAGGCTCGCATCGCTGTCGTCGAGGAACCTTCGTTCGATGATATATTTTTCTCTGCCGTCGAGTGCGGCCACCGCACTTCGAACGAGCCTGCATGCAGCATGCTCCCGTTCCCGCCTGCCGGCTTCATCTTCCGGAGTCGGGCGCCAATCCGGCAGCTGATCCTTCGCTGTCGTATCCGGGAGCCCGTTTACAGGCACATCGAGGGAGACATCCCTGGAATCGAGTATCTTTATCCCGTTTTTTGCTTTTTCCACGGGAACCTGAAGCCTGTCGGCAAGATTGACGTAGGCTTCCTCGTCAGCGCCGTAAAGGCTCAAGCATCTGGCATTTTCTCTCTGCAGCTTGAAAAAAACACTGCTCCTGTACGGCCACGAAGTCGTATCGTACTGCCGCGAGCTCTGCATGATCAGCTTCAGCATGAACGCCCTGATCCAGTAGGAGGCATACGTGTAAAAACGGGTTCCCCTCGAGCTGTCATACCTTGAAAAAGCGAGCATCAGGCCAAGGTTTCCTTCGGCGATCAAATCTTCCACGCTGATATGCCATCTTTTATGCTGGAGAGCGATGATGATGACGTATCTGAGGCACGATGTGATGATTTTGTTCCTCGCGCTCTGATCCCCGCTGTTCTCCCATTGTTTGAAAAGAAGTATTTCCTCGTCCGCGGAGAGCTTCGGGTAGGCGAATATCCTGGTCGCGTAAATCCTGAACCATGCGGGAGACTTGCTTGTTTTTTCCGTTTTCATGGCCTCTGTCCGGGCCCCCGGGCGCTCACTCATTCGCTTGAAGATATAGCAATTCTGATGCCAGTAAAAGCATGGAAAAGCAGCGCGCAGCGCGCAGAAATTGGCAATGGCGCGCCCTGGAAAGAGCTGCGAGCGGGGGGGGGCGGGGAAATACTCCACACCCGCCTTCAGCTCGGGGAAAGCAAGACTGAGTGGGGTCTTCCACGCAAATCCGGTCTGAACAGGGGGGTAGAGCTAATGCACGGAGCAGGAAATACACGGGTCGTAGGCCCTGACCAGCATCTCGCTCAGCCTTGTGATTTCACTGTCGCTCACGCCGAGCTCGACCTGCTTCCTGACCAGCTCGGCAAGATCGTAATGGATGTTGGCGTTGTTCTGCGTCGTAGGGATGATGCAGTTGGCTTTCACGATCTTACCGTTGCCGTCGATCGTGTAGTCGTGGTAGAGGATGCCCCGCGGCACTTCCACGGCGCCGATGCCGTGTCCCTCACTGACCTTGACTTTGGACACCGTGTCGTCCAGGCCGTGGTCCAGGAGCCGGTCGATAATGTCCATGGACTCGAGCATGACGTGGCAGGTCTCGACGAGCTGGGCCACGTTGTTCATGTACGGATTGTGGCATACGGGCTCCAGGCCAAGCTCCGAAGCGGCCTGCTTCGCTTCCTCGCGCAGGAAGGCCGAGTTGTTATTGAAGCGCGCCAGCGCTCCAACGGCAAAAGACTCCCTGCTGAGCTTCGCGAACTTGGACGTTGAGAAATCCACCATGTATTCGTTGGTCATGTCCAGGTACGCGTCCTCGGGCTTGACCACGCCGTCCGTCGAGACAAGGTCGCCGCCGATCCACGGATAGCCGTCCTTTCCCATCAGCGAGACGAACTCGGTCTCCCTCGTGAAGTCCGGCAGGGCGAGCGTCTTGAGCAGATCGACGGCCGCACGCACGTCATCGAGCCTCTGCTCGATGGCCGACCTCAGCTTTTCCAGCTGCTTCCCGTCGGGCGCCTTGCTCACGCCGCCGACCACGAGGCTCACGGGATGGGTCGTGCGGCCGGCGATAAGATCGCTCATGTCGTTGCCCAGCTTCTTGAGCCTTACCGCGACAGCCGCCACGTCCGGATGCGTCTTGACGATGGGAAGAACGCTGTCGACATTGAAGAGGTCGGGGGCCGCCAGGAAGAATACGTGCAGCGCGTGGCTCTGGATCGTCTCCCCGTGCTTTGCCAGGAGGCGAAGCATCCCGGCTCCCTCGGGAACCTGCACCTTCATGGCTCTTTCCACCGCCCTGAGGCTCGCGAGCGTGTGGCCTATGGAGCATATCCCGCAGATCCTGGAAGTGAGAACCGGGGCCATGTCATACGACATGCCGCGCAGCATGGCTTCGAAGAAGCGCGGTGTCTCCACCACCTCCCACCTGGCGGCCGCGAGCCTGCCGTCCCTGACCTCGATGTGGATGTTGCCGTGCCCTTCCACGCGCGTCACATGGTGGACGTTGATTTCAATTTTCCTTTTCATCACCGTGTATCCTGCTGATTGAAAGAGTTAAAAAAGCTCATCCTTTCCCGTATCTCGAAATCGGAGAAGCCCCTGTCCCGCGCAATCTGCGTGAGGGACTCGATATTGGCGTCCTCGGCGGGGCCCCTGCAGCCCAGGCACCCTACCTTGCTTGACGGACAGACCGCGCCGCAGCCCGCCCGCGTGATAGGGCCGAGGCAGAGCCGGCCCAGATCGAACACGCAGACATTATTGTTCTGCCTGCACTCCACGCAGACCGGATACTTGGGGTACGCGAACTCCGAGCCTGTAACGATGCTCACCACGATCTTTTCGATTTCGCTCTTGGACACGGGACAACCGGGGATCTCCAGGTCCACATCGACGATGTCGCCGATCCTTTTCACCTCGGACGTTTCCACGTCATGCTGCCCATAGACTTCCCTGACGACGTCCCCGAGCGGGAATCGGTTCTTCAGATGACTCACGCCTCCGAAACAGGCGCAGGAGCCCAGGGCAACGAGGACCTTTGCCCTCGAACGGATCCGCTTGAGCCTGTCGATCTCATCCTCTCTCGATATGCATCCCTCGACCAGGGCTATCGCGTAGTCTTCCCCTCGGCTGGACGACACCTCCCGGAAATTGACCACCTCCAGAAGAGAAAGAAAATCCACCAGGGTGTCCTCCTTGTTCGCCAGCTGCAGCTCGCATCCCTCGCAGCTTGTGAAGTCAAACACTCCGATCCTGGGTTTTGTCAGCTCGATTCCTAGGTATTCCAAGGCAATCCTCCTTAACCTAAATGGCTTCCTTCAGGTTCATGACGGACCAGAAATCAAAAACAGGGCCGTCCACGCACGTGAACGTGGAGCCGACCATGCAGCGGCAGCACTTGCCCATGCCGCAGTGCATTCTCCTTTCCAGCGAAACGAACATGCGGTTCATGGGAAGGCCGAGCTTGTCGAGGTGGCTGCACACGAACTTGAACATGACCGGCGGCCCGCACACGATCGCAAAGGTGTTGAGGCAGTCGATGGCCACATCGACGAAAAGGTCCGTGATCAGCCCCGTTTTATTCTTCCAGCTCTTGTCCGCCTTTTCCACGATGGTATGAAGCCTGAAGTTGCTTACCTTTTCCCATTCATCGTAATTGTAGGTGAACAGCAGCTGGGAAGGATCTTTTGTCCCGTACAGTATGGTCACGTCTTTATATTCGCTCCGGTGCTCCTTGACCCAGTAGATCGGGGCCCTGAGAGGGGCAAGGCCGAGGCCCCCGGCTATCAGCAGGATGTTGAAGCCCGCCATCTCTTCCATGGGGAAAGAGGTTCCGAAGGGGCCGCGTATGCCGACCTTCGAGCCCATTGATGTCTTGTGCAGAATGCCGGTCGTCTTTCCGGCCTTCCTGACACACAGTTCGATATATTCCCTGTTGCTCGACGAGCTCGAAATGGAGATAGGGACCTCCCCGAAGCCGGGCACCTCGACCATGACGAACTGGCCAGGCCTGAAGCTGAAAATCCTCCTCTCCTCGCCGTCCAGTATCCTCAGGTGAAACAGCTTTTCCATGTCCGTGAGCCGGACAATATTGATGATCTCGCACTTGTAGGCCTTGTCCGTCTTCATGACGATGGTCTTGCGATTGTACTGCGGCGGTTTCGTCATGAAGGGGTCCAGGTTGATATCCTGCTTGGGAATAATGTACTTCATGCTCATCTCTCCTCGACTCTCAAGTCGTTGATGACTTCCCTGGGGTTGATTCCGGCCAGGCAGGCCCTTCCGCACCGGTTGCAGCCCACGCATATCTGGTCGTCGCCGTTCTGCGCAAATCCCCGGTAATGGTGATAAAACCTGTATTTGAGCCTGTCTTCCTTGAGCGGCCTGAAATTATGCCCGCCCGCCACCTGCGCAAAATCGACCAGGTTACAGGAATATTGAAAGCGCTCCTTGCGGGAAGACTTGAGGCTCACATTCACGCATTCCTCGACGCCGTAGCAGTAACATGTGGGGCAGACCATGGCGCAGGTGCCGCAGTTGAGGCACTTGTCCCCCCACTTCTTCCAGATGGGTGACTTGAACTTTATGTCGAGGAAGCTGGGCAGGCCGCTCACCACCACCTTCGTCTTGAAGCTATCCTTGATGGATTTGCGCCTTTCGATATACCTCGCGTCGTCCTTTTTCGCCGGCTCTTCGGCGCCGGCGTTCAGGAGGAAGGTGAACGCCTTGGATGAATTGACGGCAAGGTAATACTTGTCCCCGATATCCGAGCAGAAAAGGTTGAACCCGTCGCGCGATGCATGCTGGTTGAACGATTCGCAGAAGCAGTCCTCGAGCGGCTCGTGGTCCATGCCGATGATGAACGTATTCCTTCTTCTCGCGATGTAGTAGGGCGAAGGATATGCGCCCTTGATGAATATGGTGTCCAGCTTCCTCAGGGCGTTGATGTCGCAGGGCCGAAGGCCCACGATGACCCTCGGATGGACCCTGTATTCGATGGTCTGCCGCCAGTCATCACTCGTGAAATCGAAGCGCGAGAGCTCTTCGCGCAGCGGAAGGAAGAAATTCTTTACCGAGCTTTGCGTGATGGTGTAGTCGAGGTCCATTTCGTCATGAGAATCGACCTGCCGGAACTGGTACACGGGCTTTCCGTGAATATCCGTGTCCACCAGCTTCGGGCCGATGGTCTGGTTCTCCAGGCTGAGAAAATCGATGAATTCCTTGAAGTTCTTTTTTGTGATTACCTTGTAAATCATCTGCATGTCTCCGCACGGTTGGCTGTCGGCGTTCCAAGGACTGTATAACGCTCTATGGAGTTAGTCCGCGTATACATTTTCATTTCAGTATATGGAAA
Source organism: Pseudomonadota bacterium (assembly GCA_043813155.1). Taxonomy (GTDB): domain Bacteria; phylum Myxococcota_A; class Polyangia; order DRWM01; family DRWM01; genus JBDRLK01. The sequence goes on from JBDRLK010000365.1 coordinate 8,797, forward strand.
AAATCCTTCTGCTTGTCAAGCAAGCACCCCTCGACTCCCCTTCCCGGGATATTGTTCGAGTGAAGACTCCTGGTTTTCTTTCTGTTTTCATGGCGCCTGGCCCGAGCTCCGGGCGGTCGCTTCGCCGGCCATTGAGAAAAACAAGCAATTTTTATGCCAGGGAAGGAAACAACAACGATTGGTGCGCGGGATAATGTGACTATCGTGTCCCGTGAAGACCAGCAACCGGAAAAAAGAATATGCCCAGGGCCTTGCCCGACCAAATACCCGGATTTTTCGAAAGATAAAGTAATGATCGACAATTCAATAAAAGCCGTCACACCGACCCGTTCTGGTACGAAGGTTGCAGCTTTACGGATAAGTCGGGCACAATGTGCGGAGGTTTCGATCAGGGAGGATTCAAGCATGACCGGAAAGCAGCACTCGGTAAAAATAGAAGAAGACAAATGCATTGGATGCGTGGCCTGCATCATGGCCTGCCCCACAAAGGCCATGAGAGTCAGGAACGGGAGGGCCGCTATCCTGGATGAATGGTGCATCGACTGCGGGGAGTGTTTTCGTGTCTGCCCTCACGGTTCCATTATTTCCCAGACAACCCCGACAGCCGTTCTCAATAAATATAAAGTGACAATCGCTCTTCCCTCCCCGGTGCTCTACAGCCAGTTCGGCCGCCGCACCATGCCTAATGACATCATGCTGGCGTTGAAGAAGATAGGGTTCACGCATGTTTGCGACAAGGCCTGGTTGTGCGAGATAGCGACGGCCGTGATTGACGAACATCTCGAGGCCCGGCCCGGCCCGCGGCCCCTGATATCCTCACGGTGCCCTGCCGTCGTCAGGCTTATCACCATGATATATCCCAGCCTGTGTCCGCTCATCATTCCCATCGATGCCCCGCGGGAGGTCGCGGCCAGACAATACAAGCAGCAGAAGATGAAAGAGCATGACCTGTCTGCGGATGATATCGGCGTCATCGACATTACGCCCTGCCCGGCGAAAGTGATCTCGATGAACAGGCTCCTCGGGATCAACAAATCCAACCTGGACGGGATCGTTTCCATCAGGGACATCTACGGGTCCGTACTGTCCGCCCTGAAATCCCGGGACGAGGACACAATCATCCAGCAGTCCAGCGGTGTTGGAATCGGCTGGGCTATAAACGGCGGTGAAATCAATGGGCTGAAAACGGACAACGCCCTGGCGGTGGCAGGCGTTCGGGACGTCATGAGGATACTGGACGACGTCGAATCCGGCAAGCTCAGGGGAATCGACTATCTCGAGTGCCAGATTTGTCCCGACGGGTGCGTCGGGGGCCCTCTGACGGTTGAAAACAGGCATATGGCAAAAGGCAAGATACTGTCATTGGTCAAGATGTTCGGCGAAAAGACCAGGGTCAATCGCGAGATGGTCAGGCGGCAGTACGAAGAGGGATTTTTTTCTCTGTCAAAGGAGTTCGTGCCCATGCCCACTCCCTCCCTTGACCGGGTCCCGGCCAGGGCAATTGAAAAGCTGGGCAATTGCCGGAAGATCGCTGCCATGCTGCCCGGCAAGGACTGCGGCGCCTGCGGAGCCCCCGGATGCATGGCGCTGGCCGAGGATATCGTTCGAGGCCGCGCCTCGCTTTCCGACTGTGTCTTTGTCACGCTGAAAGAATTGACCCAGGCCCCCTGCTTTTAAGGGCTCGTTTTGTATTCAGACTTGCTCAGCCCGTATTTCTTCATTCTCTCGTACAACGCGCGCCTGGAAACCCCCAGGGCCTCGCAGGTGGTGTTGATCTCTCCCCTGTTGTCGCGGAGCGCGGACTCGATTACCGCCTTTTCCATCCTTTCCAGCTCGTCACGCAGCCGGCCGGGGGACGCCGGAAGGGAGAGCAGGCGCGAGCCGTCGAAGCCCTCGTCCACCTGGAAAGGCCCGATGACGCCGTCCGTCGATGTAATGATCATCCGCTCCACCGTGTGCCTAAGCTCCCTGATGTTGCCCGGCCAGCCGTAGCGCATCATGTCGCCCAGGGTCCTGTCCGGAATGTCCGGAACCGGAACGCCGTTTCGGCCGGCGGACTGTTTTACGAAATGCGACACGAGAAGAGGAAGATCCTCGATGCGCTCCCTCAGGGGCGGGACCGTGACGGTCAGCGCAAAGATTCGGTGATAGAAATCCTCCCTGATCTTGCCCTGCGAAACGAGCTCCTTCAGGTTCTGGTTGGTCGTCACGATCAGGCGGACATCGACCTTCTGGGGCTTGTCCCTGCCCAGCGGAAGGACGAGCCCGTCTTCCAGCACCCTGAGCAGCTGAATCTGGGCCCGGATCGAAATGCTTTCAACCTCGTCGAGAAGCAAAGTGCCGCCCGATGCCGAGACGAGCCTTCCGTTCCTGTCCCTGTCCGCCCCGGTGAACGCCCCTTTTGCGTGCCCGAAGAGCTCGCTCTCGAGCATGGTCTCGGAAAGCGCGCCTGCATTCACGGCCACAAACGGTTTTGCGCGCCGCGCGCTTTCCGAGTGGATGGCCTGTGCGACAAGCTCCTTGCCCGACCCCGTCTCCCCGATGATGAGGACCGGGAAATCGGACCTGGAGCAGACTTCGATCTGCTGGAAAACATCCTGCATCCTGCGGCTCCTGCCGATGATCCTGTACTGCTGGTCCTCTCCCGATGAAAGGGCCTTGATCCGCCTTCGCAGCTCCTCGCCTTCCCGCTTCAGGGCGGTCTTTTCCACCGCCCTTGC